>JAYUEW010000189.1:0-7886 GCA_043739045.1 Synechococcales cyanobacterium | reverse complement strand
TGCAACAAGGTCGATCGCCAACTTGAGGTTAACAACAAATCCGTATTCGCTTCAATGATTTGGGTTGAATACCCCTGCGATCGACAGTGAACTAAGGCTGGAGCAGTTCGAGTTAAGAATGGGCAACTGAGAAAATCATCAACCAAAATTAGACTTTGACGGCTTTTTTGCCATTTTTCTTCGGTGAGGCGCGATCGGACTGGATGATGTACGGTCATTGAATTACGAATAATTTCAGTCGCACAATCTGAAAATTCCGGCAACGCAATAGTACTCGTTAATAACGCTTGAGTCACAGTCATAGGTGCAGCACAAACCCGTTGTTTCCCATGAAAAATTCGTGTAACCGAGGCTTCGAGCCGATCGCGAGTTAATCTTCCTGACTCGACCGCTGCCTGAATCGCTTGAATGGCACCGATCGCATCCATAGGCATCATTAATAAATCAGCCCCGGCCTCGATCGCCTTTACGGCCACTTCCCCGTTGCCATAGCGATCGACAATCGCACCCATCACCAACGCATCAGTCACAATTAAACCCTCGAACCCCCACCGATCGCGCAGCCATGACCTGTTGACGGCATGGGAAAAGGTCGTGATTTCATGGGGATCGATCGCGGGGACATCCAAATGGGCCGTCATTACGGTTGCCACACCCGCTGCGATCGCCGCCTGAAACGGTGGAAACTCAACGGCTTCCAAACGGGCCAAATCATGATCAATACGCGGCAATTCTAAATGAGAATCCAAATCCGTATCGCCGTGACCCGGAAAATGTTTCGCGCAGGTGAGAACTGGATACTGTTGTGCGCCTTGGATAAATGCAGTAGTTAAGGCGGTGACAATAACCGGATCTTCGCCAAAGGCCCGAATATTAATCACAGGATTTTTGGGATTATTATTCACATCCACGATCGGGGCCAAAATCCAATTTAGACCGATCGCCCGAGATTCTTGAGCAATTACCGATCCCATTTGACGTGCTAACTCTACCGCGTGGGGCAGGTTTTTCAGGGCAATAGCACCCAAGGCCATCGGCGGCGGAAAGACGGTGGCTCCGCTGAACCGTTGACCAACTCCTTCTTCGACATCCGCACACATCAACAGTGGAATAGCTGACCAAGCTTGAAGTTGAGCTGTTTTTAACGCCATTTCTGCCGCACTCGCCCCCAAAAAAATTACGCCACCTACGCCGACAGTTTGGACGAGATGACGTAGCTTTATACTGTCGGCTTCCCACTGGGGATACTGCAACTGCTGATCAAATAAATAACCTGTTGTCCGCACCACAATGAGCTGGGCGATCAATTGGGAAATCGTAAGGGAAGAGACGGTCGGAAGCATGTTGGGTGTTGGCGTTTGGATTCCGAAATCATGATCGCAAATCAATGGGGCTAATGTCATCCGAACCAAGACATCCGAGCCAAGACATCCGGCCTAAGATTTAACCTCGCAGCTTAATCTTGAAGTTTATGCGCCGCTGGATTCAGTTTGCTCCTCGTCATCCTCGTCATCCTCGTCATCTTCCAATTCCGCAAGTTCAGCCTGACGATCGAGTTCCGCTTCTTTATTCAACCAATCTTCGACACCTGACTCTTTACGAGAATCTGTCAAACGATTGATCAAGCTGAGCATGTCAGTACCGCGTGCCAAGGAAATATCTTCAATAAATATCACTTCTGGGGTCCGTCGCAAGCCCATTCTCTGGCCCAAAGCACTCCGGACAAACCGCGTCGCTGAATTTAAGCCTTCCATCGTTGTCGCCCGATCTTCGTCTGAGCCGTAAATACTGACAAAAATTTTGGCATGTTGTAAGTCGCCGGATACCACCACATCCGTGACGCTCACCATACCAACCCCAACCCGATCGTCCTTAATACCCGACATCATTAACTGGCTCACTTCTCGTCGCATTAATTCTGCGACCTTTGCCACCCGTCTATCTGTTGCCATTACTACGCTCCCACATTCAAAAAACTGAAAAACCGAACTATTGATAACTAACTATCGAAAATATGTCTTCAACTAATTATTCACTATTAGACCTTGAGCTGAGATCAAGCATGGGGTACACTAGATCGGATGATCTAGATCATGTGATCTATAGAGGCTCAATCTCCACTCCCAACATTGCTTTCAACGTGAAAACAAAGAAAGACATCACAGCAATCAGCATCGCTACCACAGCGATCGCTGTAATGGGACGTTTTAATAGTGGCATGAGCGGCGAAAATCCATTTAGGATTACGCCCAGCATAACGCCTGCCAAAAAACGTGGATATTTTGAAACCGTACTCCAAAGATCGCCCATGGTAATTAATTCGTTGTAGCCCGTTAATTCCCTTTTATCATAAGCCAATGCTGACCCAAGTTAGACCCCCTGATGCTATTGTTCCTCGTCCGTTTTTAAAATGGGCGGGCGGAAAAAGTCAATTGCTTGCACAGTATAATGAGCTTTTTCCGAAGACCTATCGCAATTATTACGAGCCGTTTCTTGGGGGCGGGGCAGTGTTTTTCAATTTGCGGCCCAAGCGCAGCTTTTTGTCAGACATAAACTTGGAGATCATCAATGTCTATCGTTGCATTCGGGATCAGGTAGAGGAGATTATTATGCAACTCCATCACCATTATCTGCGTCACGATAAGTCTTATTACTATGGTGTCCGATCGCGATTGGAAGAGACGACAGAATGGTTTTGGGTCGGTAATAATGTAGAACGTGCGGCCCGTATTCTGTATTTGAACAAGACTTGTTTTAATGGTTTATATCGCGAAAATTCTAAGGGTCATTTTAATGTCCCGATCGGACGCTATAAAAATCCTAGTATTTATGATCCCGATTTTCTCCGCGTCTGCGCCAAACAATTAAAGACGACGCGGATTGAGCCAGTGGGCTTTGAAGATGTATTACGCCGTGCCCGATCGTCCAATGATTTTGTCTACTTTGATCCCCCCTATCAGCCCCTGAATCAAACCAGTAGTTTCACGTCATACACCCGCTACTCGTTCACTGAAGCGGACCAAATTCGATTGAGGGATACGTTTGAGAGACTGCGCGATCGGGGTGTTCATGTCATGTTGTCTAACTCAGATTGTGAGTTTATTCGGGATTTGTATTCTGGATTCAATATCCATACTATTTACGCATCCCGAAATATCAATTCCCAAGGCTCAAAGCGGGGCAAGATTACGGAAGTATTAGTAACCTCGTATTAGAAGTTTAGCTAAATTAAGCTGATTCTTCTTTGACTTCTTCAGCCGTAACCCCGATCGCATTCTTGCCTTGAAACTCAAGAACAGAATCTGCAATGCGTCCCAATTGAAGACCGGGCGGATAGTCGCCGGAGGTCTTAATTTGTTGCAGCAAGGTTGAGGAAATGCCAAACCCTAGCTTTTCGCCCACAGCTCTTGTAATGTCACCCCGATCGATTACACCCGCCACTGCACCCGCCGGAGATAAAACGGTGATGCGATCGTTTCCAGAACGTTCCATTTGTTGAATCACTTCAGGCAACGGCGTTTTTTCAATCACATGGGGAATCGATTGCAACGGCTGAGCCACGTCTTCGAGTTTTGTGGAATCCCACAGACTGCGCTCAATAGTTTGTAATACATCCGCCGTCACCAATCCGCGATAACGACCATCGGAGGCGACAAAATAGGCAACAGTCGGATCACTTTTTAGCACCATTTCCTCTGCAAACTGTCGCAAAGTTTGATGGCCGTCGAACACCCGATAGTTGCGCGTCATGACACTTTGGGCATCCAAATTCAGCAGGGCGGCTTGTACATCCGTCAACCGATCGGCACTCACGGCATTTTGTCGCATGAACCAGCCAATCAACACACCCCAGAAGCCGACGACTTCGGGCAGACCTAGTAAACTGGTTAAGCCCAATACATCCGAAAAGCCGACGATCGAAATAATCCAACCCAGCCACAGACCCGATCGGGCCGCCCAATGAGCACCCGTCAGATAGTCTCCGCTTTTCTTCCAGATGGCAGCTTTTAGCATTTGGCCACCATCAAGCGGCAGCCCAGGAATTAGATTAAACAGGGTCAGGGTCAAATTCAACGAGGCAATGCTACTCAAAATCACAAATGCCACCGGACTAATCGTCGGTGCATATTTCAACAACAGCGCGACGATAAACGTGCAGAAAATCCACAAAAACACGCTGACGAGTGGACCTGCGATCGCCACTTGGAACATGTCTCCGGGCTTTTGGGGTTCTTTTTCAATAGAGGCCACGCCGCCAAACAAAAATAATTTAATCGACGTGACATCAATGCCCTTCGACTGTGCCACAAGACTATGACCTAGCTCATGGAGCAACACCGATGCAAACAGCAACAGTGCCATAATGAATCCGGCTCCGTAGGCCATTGTGGGGGTCCAGGTTTCATATCTCTGTTGCCAAATCGATCCATTCTGGAACGTCAAAAATGCAACGATTAAGAACCAAGATGGATCTATAAACAGAGGAATCTTAAAGAGAGTTCCAATTCGCCAGCCGCTTTGCATAGGAAATATTACCTGTAAAGTTCAAGGGATTTCTGGGTTCCCCCATCCGTTTCCCGGTCTGTCTAGTTTAAACCCTTCGCCTAAAAACTCGCCGACGGGAAACCTCACCAAAGACGACGATTCTACGACTCCAAATTCCAAATCTTAAGAAGTAGCAGGTTGCGGATCTCGTGAGCTAGTGAAGCGATCGGGGCTTAAATATTCGGGGGAGTGGCAGTATTCGCAACGGAATTGGCTGCGTTGTCGGACAAGCTGTCGGGTTGCGTTGGACACCATTGGGCTTTAGCGGCGAGTTCAGCATTGATTAAGGTGAAAATTTGGGAGAGTTCTTTGATGCCTGCCCATTCGTTTGTTTCCTCGGGAGTGAGGCGATCGAGTTTGCTCTTTTCGAGGAGGTCTTCGAGACGATTTTGTAACGGGTCGTTGAAGCGGAAGAGATAGCTGTTGCCGAAGGGTTCTACCTCGATGCCATTGGGAATAAGGGATGATGGCTTGATCATGAGTTGAGCAACCATTTTAAATGATCTAACTACATGGGTATTCTGTTGTAATGATGCCATGAATTTTGGCCGATCGGATTCGCAAGCTGTTTGGGTCGGCGGTGCAGGAGGAGAAAGATCTCGATCATTGGCATTACGACATGATGGGTCAAACAATGTTGATTTGAAATGCAGATGGCGATTACACGCCCTTTGGCTCAAAAGCAGTAAAATCATCTACGCAGCATAACTAATATACAGGCTACCCTTGTGAGTATCATCCATCTGCGTCAAATTGAATCGAAGCTTTCTTCGCTGTTTAATGATCTAATTAATATGGATGATTATAGTAAAAAATCAATTCAAGATAAAGAGATAGCATTTTTGAGTCGTTCCTTAGCAGCATTCTCAATCTATGCTGTTGCTGATACGAGTCCAGAGCAAGCTGCTACGTCAATAACAGATGGCTATCACGATAATGGTATCGATGCAGTTTATTTTGACGATAGAGAGAAAACGCTGTACATTGTCCAAACAAAATGGAAGAAAGATGGAACTGGCAGTCTTGAACGCGGGGATAACCTGAAATTCATTCAAGGGATCAAGGATTTAATCAATGTAGAATTCGACCGCTTCAATGACAAAATTAAAGTGCGAGCTAAAGAGATAGAAGACGCCTTATATCAAGTCAATATGAAGATTGTCATAATACTTGCTTATACGGGCCAAGCAAATATAAGTAAGGAGATAGGTCGGGATTTTGATGATTTATTGAAAGAGATAAATGATCCTTCTGACGTTATGAGTTTAAAAATCCTAAAGCAGGGAGATTTGTATAGTTTTATTGCTAGTGGGAGTCTAGGAACTCCTATTGAATTTGATGTTGCTCTGAAGGATTGGGGGCAACTCCGAGAACCTCATACTGCTTATTATGGACTTGTCTCAGCCACTGAAATCGCTGATTGGTGGAATAAGTATTACCCAAAATTAGTAATGCCAAATATTCGCTCATTTCTTGGAGAAACTGAGATTAATCAAAGCATTGTTAAAACTCTGTTGACAGATCCTGAAAATTTTTGGTATTTCAATAATGGAATAACTGCTTTATGCGGAAGTATTTGTAAAAAAGCATTGGGTGGCTCTACGCGCGACACTGGAATCTTTGAATGCCATGACGTAAGTATTGTGAATGGAGCGCAAACTGTAGGTGCGATTGCAACTGCCTACGCAAAAGATCCTGAACAAGTGGGAAAGGCTTCTGTGTCAGTTCGGTTTATTTCCCTCGAAGGTTGTCCAGAAGACTTTTCACTTCTTGTCACGCGCTCAACAAATACCCAAAATAAAATCGATAGTCGTGATTTTGTTTCACTAGATACTGAAAACCAAGAACGCATAAGAACTGAATTACAGATAGAAGGAATATCTTACGTGTATAAAACAGGTGAACTCGTTCGTGACAACTCAAAAGGATTTGATTTCTTGGAAGCAATAATTGCAGTTGCTTGCGCTCATCGTGAGTTGAACTATACTGTTCAAGCTAAAAGCAAAGTTAGCTTACTGTACGAGGATATCGAAAAAGTTCCATACAAAGCTCTTTTTAACCCTAGCCTATCTAGTATTCGGTTATGGAAATTAGTTCAAATTCATCGCACCATTGAAAATTCTCTTAAAGCCGATCGTAAACAACGGAAAGGAAGAGAGTCTACTTTGTCTGTTCATGGCAATAGATTTCTCGCCAGACAAGTCTTTCAGCATCTTGACTTGAACAGCTTAGATGATCCATCTATCGATATTCAAACTCTATTGAATAAGGCTCAAGGTGAAACTATTAATGTTGTTGATCTTACAGCTCAGACAATAGCAGAAAAGTATCCTGATTCATACTTGGCTAACCTATTTAAGAATGCAAGTAAATGTCAAGAAATTGAACAGTCTATCAATCTCAAGCTCTTATCCACGATCGCCCCTACGAAGGCATGAACATTACGGGAGTCAAAGGTCTGAGCGAAGGGACGATCGCTACTCTTAAAGCATTAGGGGCGATCGAGGATGAGGAAATGGGAGGTGAGAAGTTAGAATAATGGAGGTCGATCGTAGGAGATTAATTATTCTATTAGGAAGATTTCATGAATACTCGATCTATCAATTTACAACTCATTGAGTCACTCATTCAGATCACTCGATCGCTCTCTCCCGCTGAACAGTTTATCCTTGATCAAAAACTGTATGAAAACCTACCAGAACCATCTACACAAGAACTGATGCATTTAGCCGATCGAGGCGATGCCTTTGACTTCCTTCATGATGAACCTGACCTCTATACGATCGAAGACGGAGAACCCATTCAATGGACCTAGACCAATGATCGCAATCTCTCGTAATGGAATTCCAATTCGATTACCCGACGATCGCTGGCAACATATCATCGATCGACACAATATTCTCACCGACCAACAACAACTCGTTCTCGATACTCTTTCAAACCCCACCCGAATCCTAGAAGGCAATGATGGCGCATTTATGGCACTCCGGGAAATCGAACCCGATCGTTGGCTAGTTGTCGTCTATCGAGAAGACTCAAGCGATGGCTTCATCATCACCGCATTCCCCACTCGCCGAATTAACTCACTCAACCGGAGACAACAAAAATGGCCGTAGCTAACCTCCAAACCGCTCAAACCTATTTACAGTTTCTCTCCGTCTTGCAAAATCTTCCTAAACAGCCTTTTCTGTTGCTCTACGACGACGAAGCAGACGTTCTCTACATTGATTTTCACAATCCACCCAAATCCTCAGATGATAGCGAACTCACCGATGATGACATTGTTATTCGGTATGACGATCGGGAAGAAATTGTGGGTCTAACCATTCTCCATGCTAGCC
>JAYUEW010000188.1:0-10415 GCA_043739045.1 Synechococcales cyanobacterium | reverse complement strand
TCGAACGTGACCCGATCGCCCCAGCATCTCAATAGGGCATTACGTCAGGCGACTCAGAAACGTAAGCAATTCCAACTGCTACGATCGATGATGATTAGTGGATCATCCGCCGCTGCATTTATGATGGGCTGTTGGCTCGGATATGCTGATGCACCCGCAGAACAAACATCAGCCTCTGCGTCCAACGGCATGGTTCAAGTATCCAAGCCGGGGAATGGAACGGTTAAGACTGCCCTTGAAACGATCGCCGTTGTCCCGCATAAGACCCAAAGCGCAGGCCCAGCGGTCAATCTGATATTTGGTGGAGACGTTACATTGACTGATGCCTACACGGATAAGGTGGGCAAAAATCATAAATGGGCGTTTTCCCAACTTGAAGAATTTCGTCAAGCCGATGTCAGCATGGTCAATCTGGAAGCCCCATTCACCACTGCCGCCCAGCCGCTTCCAGGTAAGAAATTCAATTTTAAAGCGCCGATTGAGAATGTTCAAGTTTTGCAAAGTGGGGGCATAGATATTGTTAATTTGGCCAACAATCACGCGATGGATTACCAAAGCGCAGGTCTACTTGAAACGACTCAAACCTTACAAAAAGCTGGCATTCAATCGATCGGAGCTGGGGAAAATATCAAAGCCGCTCGTCGTCCGGTGATTATGGATGTGAAAGGCAAAAAGGTTGCGTATCTGGGCTATTACGATGCGGATCTTCATGCTGCAACGGCCCAAGGTGCTGGGACAAATCCTCGACATAACGATCGGGTGGCAGCCGACATTAAAGCCCTTCGTCAGGAAGTGGACTGGATTGTTGTTAATTACCATTGGGGCGAAGAACTGGCAAAATATCCCGGCGATTGGCAAATTGAACTGGCCCGGTTTACCGTTGATCAAGGTGCGGATCTAGTGGTTGGCCATCATCCCCATGTGCTTCAGGGCGCGGAAGTTTACAAAGGTCGTCCAATTGTCTATTCGTTGGGCAACTTTATTTTTGGCGGAAATTCGACCAGTGACTATGACACGGCGGCGCTTAAGGTTTCGCTGAAAGATCAGCAAATGCGGGTGGAATTTCTTCCTATTCAGGTTCGTGGTTATCAGCCTCGTGTTGTAAATGGTCAAGCTGGGCAGCAAATCTTAGGCCAAATTACCGGGGTTTCAGATATTTTCCAACAGCCGATGACCGGGACCATGACGCTGAATACCACGACCAATCAAGTGGTCCCGATCGAACCTGCCAAACCGACTGCTGCCGATGGAACTCCGACGATCGCGCCGACTGAGCCGATGGTTCCAGCGAAAACCCCCAGTTCGGATTCAAAATCTGACCCCCAATCTGAGGCCAAGCCGGATGCCAAACCTGAGGTTGAAAAAACACCTGATGCTGAAAATCCTTGGAGTCAAGATTCATTCATTAGCGGTCCCAACAAAGGTAAGAAACTCTTAACACCCCACAGCGCATTGCCTCAAGAATTCGACACAGATAGCAAACCCACTGTGAAGACCGCTGCTTTAAAGGGCGTGACGATCGATGCTTCTGACGCAGATGAAGCTGAGGATCGGATAATGGGTGTTCCTGAACCTGTAGCTGTGGTTGCTCCTGAGGTCTCCCGCACCAGCCTGGAACCCATGAGAAAGCATTACGCTGAATCCGTCACTCACCCGAATAGCATTCAAGTTGCGGCCAATCCCTAAAAGACTCCATCATCAGCAAAATGAGTCGGGTACTCTCCTGTAAAATGCAACAAGTCCCGTTAAAGGTTTTTTGCATGTACACGGTCAAATCCCAACTTCCAGATGCAAATTCTGCCTATCAAACGCCTGTCTATTGGCTTAAGGATGGTGAGGCGGATAGCTCGATCGCAGTGTTGCCCGATCGGGGCGGGATTCTGACTGAATGGATCCATCAAGGGAAAAATATTTTTTATCTCGATTGGGAACGTTATCAAGACCCAAAAATGTCGATTCGGGGCGGTAATCCTATTCTCTTCCCGATTTGTGGCAATCTTCCCGACAACCACTACACCGAAAACGGTATTTCCTACAATCTTGGGCAACATGGGTTTGCTCGCAACATGGTCTGGACCGTCACCGACACGGAGACCGAAGATGGTGCAAGCATTACCTTGAGTCTGAGTCACACGCCTGAAACCTTGGCGATGTATCCCTTTGAATTTGATTTGAGATATACCTACAAAATCAAAGGCAATGTACTAGTCATCGACACTGCATTTACAAATTTGAGCGATCGGCCCATGCCCTTTAGTGCAGGATTTCATCCTTATTTTCCGGCTGCTGACAAATCAAAATTACAATTTGAGATTCCGGCGAAGACTGCGATCGTTGATCAAAAAACTCAGACTAAAAAACCATTCAACAACAGTTTCGACTTCGATGTTGCCGAAATTGACTGGTGCTTCGACGAACTCACAGGCACCACGGCCATTGTCACCGACCAAGCGGCCCAGACGAAACTCACATTGCAATATGACAAAGAATATTCTACCCTCGTCTTCTGGACTCTCAAAGACAAGGAATTCTATTGCTTAGAGCCGTGGAGTGCGCCCCGTAATGCCATGAATACAGGTAATCATCTGCTATCCTTGGCTCCGGGCGAAACCCGATCGCTCCGGTTTATCATCACAATTGAGCCGATCGCGTAACTGATGTTACTTAAGTGATAGTGCTTAAGTAACATTTAGGCCATGTTTCAGTGTAGAGATTTAAAATAAAAGTACTGCCGCACCATGCGACAGTACGCGCCAATTGGACTGGGAAAGGTTTCATGATTACTGCTTTGATTGTGCTAATTGGGATTGGAATTGTCGGTTGGGGATATTGGAAATCCAGACCTAATGGCGAACTAGGACTCTATACGTGGCTCCAATCGGTCATGCTTTTGCTGCCATGGGTCGTCTTTTTTGGACTCTTTTCAGCGGGACTGTATCTAGATTTAGCCGGAATGCTCGTTCTATTTGTTGCGTCAACTGCTGGCTATGTTGTTGTCGGTAACAAAATTCGGACGATCGCTCCAGAAGAACTCGCAAGACGTGCCGAAGCTCTGATCAAAGCCCGCGCCGAAGTTGATGCTCCGAAGGACTCGACAGATACAACTATGAGTTCAGAGACTCCCTTACCGACGATTGAACCCAACAGTATTGTCCCGATTCCCGATGAAGATTTGCAATTGATTCGTGGGATTTTTGGCCTAGATACCTTCTTTGCCACCGAAACCTTACCCTTCCAAGATGGTGTGGTGTTCAATGGCAATCTGCGCGGTGAACTGAATTCGACCTTCGATAAACTCACCATCAAACTGGCTGAACAGGTAAACGATCGTTATCGTCTATTTCTGATCGAAAACAATGACCTTCGGCCCACGATCGTCGTTCTCCCCAGCAGCAACGATCCAAAAGCGTTAACTCCGCCGCAACAGCTTCTCGCCGTCGTTTTGTTTTTGGTCACGATCGCCACTTGCTGTGAAACCGCCGGAATCTTGCAAGGCTTTGATTTTTATGTCTCGCTCAATCGGTATCGGGAAGTATTGCCTATTGGGTTAGGCGTAGTTTCCATACTAGTCGCCCATGAACTGGGTCATTGGTTCATGGCTCGTCGGTATGATGTCAAACTCAGCCTGCCGTTTTTTCTGCCCACTTGGGAAATCGGAGCATTTGGCGCACTGACCAATTTTCAATCCATTCTCAAAACCCGCAATGTGTTGTTTGATATTGCGATCGCAGGTCCAGCAGCAGGTGGATTATTGTCCTTTGGCTTGTTGCTCACCGGACTAATATTGTCTAATGAAACCAGTCAATTCAAAGTGCCGACCGAATTTTTTGAAGGATCGGTGTTGGTCGGCACAATGGCACGGGTCATCTTGGGCACCGCCGTCCAGAACGAAACTGTTAACGTCAATCCCATGGTTATTCTGGGTTGGCTGGGCTTAGTGATTAACGCCATTAACCTCATGCCTGCGGGCCGTCTAGACGGAGGCCGGATTATCCAAGCCATTTATGGCCGCAAAATTGCAAATAGGGCCACAACCGCGACGCTGATTATCTTGACCCTGGTTTCATTGGTGAATCCATTGGCGCTATACTGGGCGATCGTTATCTTATTCCTTCAACGCAATCTAGAACGCCCAAGTCTAAATGAACTCACCGAACCCGACGATACTCGCGCCGCGTTGGCCTTACTGAGCTTGTTTCTAATGATTACCGTTCTGCTGCCCCTGACCCCGAGTCTGGCGGGACGGTTAGGATTCCACGTTTAATGATTTAGCATAATGGTCTAGCCGGAGATTTGCCGTCATTCTCCGAAATATTGTGTCAATTTGGTGTCAACCTGGGCATCTCTGGGTACTGTAGATCAGAAGGCTTTAAGGAAGTCGCCTATGGATACCCGCCCGCCCGAAAAACTGAAAATGCTGATTGTAGACGATGAGCGAGATAACCTAGACCTGCTCTATCGATCCTTTCGGCTGGACTTCCAAGTCTTACGATCGGAAAGTGCCATCTCAGCCTTAGCGCTGCTAGAGAAACATGGTGAAGTTGCGATTATTATTTCTGACCAACGAATGCCTGAAATGTTGGGGACTGAGTTTCTGGGTCTCGTCGCCGATCGCTTTCCCGACACGATTCGGATTGTGTTGACAGCCTACACAGATGTGAAAGATTTAGTGGATGCCATTAACTCCGGCAAAGTATTTAAATACATCACTAAGCCCTGGAACCAACAGCAGCTTAAGGACGTGATCAAACAATCCGCCGAAACGTATCAAGTGTTGAAACAGCGGACTGACGAACTGCGCCGATCGTTACGTCGCGCATCATTGTTTAACGTCGTTCTTACGGCCATTCGCGAGTCTTTGGACTACCGCAGTATGCTCCAAACATTTGTAAAAGTTGTCGGGAAAGCGTTTAATGCGGACACCTGTATGATCTATCCAGTTGAATGTGGGGTTGAAATTACTGCACCTATTTCGGCCCAAGAACCAGTCACATCCATTAGTTCAGGTGCTTACAAGATTGATGCATACCTACAAGACTTATTCCAAAATATCATCGACCAACCGATGTGTATCACTACTGATGTTAAGTCCTTTTATCTGAAGTCGTCTGAAGATAACGATTATGCGATCGGCCAACCGCTGGCTAATTCGATCGATCGTATCGTCCTCCCCTGTATCTATAAAGGCTGCTTATTAAGCATTCTCACCTTGAGCCGTGCTGAAATCAATTGGTCAGAGGAAGATGTAAAATTGTTGGAAATGGTAGTGGAGCAGGCGGCGATCGCGATTTCACAAGCCAAACTCTACCAGCAAACTCAACAGCAAGCCGAACAAATGCGGGCCGAACTCTCGGTAGCCCGCCAAGTCCAAAACAACCTCCTCCGCCAAACCCTCCCCACTAATGATAAACTTCGGGTCCAAGCTTGCTGTCATCCAGCACGGGAAGTGGGGGGTGACTTTTTTGAGGTGTACCAACATCCTCAAGGGGATCTCTGGTTAGCGGTAGGTGATGTTTCGGGCAAAGGGGTTCCGGCAGCGCTATTCATGGCCAGCGCCATTTCTGTCCTGCGCCGTGAACTAGGCCAAGAAGTTTCCCCTAATCCCTCAGAGGTCATGGCGAATCTTAACCATATTCTGTTTGACGATTTAGTCAGTACCAACCGTTTCATTACGATGATTCTGGCTCGTTACCGTCATGAAACCGGACAGCTTCTGTACGCAAATGCAGGGCATTTATATCCCATGAAATATTCCTCTAATTGCTCTGATCTAGTGGAGCCGGAATATCCCACTACGCGAGGCATTCCCCTCGGCATCCGATCGAATTGGGTTGCGCCAACGGGAGACCTTACTCTTGCCTCTGGTGATGTGTTTTTGTTGACGAGTGATGGCATTACCGAAGCAACGATGCGGGATGGGCAAGACTTGGAAAAGATTCCTGGTACTGATATTCCGACGATGATGTTGCAGCAGTCTGGACTTTGGAAACTCCTGAGAAAAGAAGGGACGACCATTAACCTGAATCATCTTCTCCAGGAAATCCGCAACAAAACTATCACTCAAGAAGATGATCAAACCATCCTCTCTCTAGAGGTGCTCTAACCATGAAAACCGAATTGCATTTGCCCAGTGACTTACGCTTTCTAAGCGTCGCGGAGGAATGGTTATTCAGCACTCTGAAAGTTTCTTTGAGTGATGAAGTCGATTGGACTCGTCAAACGGGACGGTTACGTCTTGCTCTCGTGGAAGCGTATTCCAATGTGGTTCGTCATGCTCACCGTGATCAGCCAAATATTCCAATTATTTTGAAGTTAGAACTGCGCGATCGTGAGTTATCGTTGGAAATCTGGGATCAAGGACAGGGGTATGATCCTTCGGACTATAAAATGCCATCTCCCCAAGATAAGCAAGAACATGGTTATGGATGGCTGATTTTAAATCGGTTAATGGATCGGGTGGAGTATCGATTGCATGTGGATGGTCGTAATTGCCTAAAGTTAGAGACGAATCTCCCTCGTGTATCAAGCGAGTCGGGGGCCGAGTCAGCTTCAGTTTAGAAGCCTAGCGAATATTAAACAAATAACACTAGATAAGGGAATCGCCGATCGCTTTAATATTCTTTAATATTAGAGACGATCGGCGAGTTGTTTGTTTAATCAGTTATTGAGAAAGAACTATGCCCCGACAGATTCTTTGGCGGCGTAGAGAACTTCAGTAGTGATTTCAAGAAATCCCCGATCTCGGGCAAATTTCTCGGTGTTGCGTTTCACTTTCCCACGAACAAAACCAGGAATTTTATTCAACTCAGCCATGCCATCACGAGTCCAAGTCATTTCTGAATTACTAGTCATCTCCTTGGTTGCCGCATCTTTTGTATCATGTCCGCCGAATATTTCTAGGAGGTGATCTTCCATACCCAGAGTGAATGAATTGTAAATTAAATCGACTAATTGATTTGTTCCTTCGTAGCCCAACATAGGTTTGTAGCCAACGGGGAAGTTTTGGACATGAATTGGGGCTGAAATGACACCGCAGGGAATATCTAAACGTTTACCGACGTGGCGTTCCATTTGAGTGCCGAAAATGGCAGCAGGTTCACTTTTTGCAATCGCATCTCCCACAACGGCATGTTCATCCGTGATTAATACTTCATCACAATAAGCCCCGACTTCATTGCGGAACCATTCTTCTTCATATTTGCAAAAGGTGCCCGCCCAAAGGACGTGAATCCCCATTTCTCGCGAAAGAATCTTAGTGATGGCGGCGGCATGAGTAGCATCACCGTAGACGACCGCTTGTTTACCTGTGAGATTTTGGCAGTCGATCGATCGGGAGAACCAAGCAGCCTGGGAAACAAATCGAGTTTTCTCATCAATGAAAGGTTCAAAATCGACTGGATTTTCAGGATTAGCAGTATTCAAAATTTGCTGAATTGCTCGAATAAATCTTGCAGTTTCAACAATGCCCATGGGCGTAATATCTACGCAGGGTTGATCGAATTCAGCTTTGAGATAAGTTGCGGTCAGTGGTCCGAGTTCTCGGTAAGGTGTGACGTTGAACCAAGCGCGGGGTAATGTTTTCAAGTCTAGGACCGATGCGCCTTCTGGAAAAACCATATTGACTTCAATGCCTAATTCACCCATAAGCTTTTTCAGCTCAGTGCAATCATGGTTGTTATGAAAGGCTAGGGTCGAAATGCCAATAATGTTAACCGATGGTTTGGCGCTTCGTTCTGTTACTAAGTCGCCTTTTCGTCGTGCTTTTTCAATGTAGTACTGAACAATTTGATGCAAGGTCCGATCGGCGGCTTGCAGTTCATTCACCCGATAATGATTGACATCGGCCAGCAATACATCACATTTGGCATCAAGTTCGGCGCGTTCGACGAAGTTTTCTAGGTCTTCGTGGAGAATGCTGGAGGTGCAAGTTGGGGTGAGAACAATTAGATCAGGATGTTCTTCAGCGTCTTTGCGGGTGATGTTATCGACGACTTTTTCCTGTGATCCCCGTGCGAGGACATTACGATCGACGACGCTGGTGGTGACGGGTGTGAAGTTCCGATCGCGTTCTAGCATCGATCGCATCACATTGAAGTAGTCATCGCCAATGGGGGCGTGCATGATGGCATGAACATTTTTAAAGGAGCTGGCCACACGCAAGGTGCCAATGTGGGCTGGGCCTGCATACATCCAATAAGCGAGTTTCATAAAGCGCAGTCTCCAAGAAGAACGGATAAGTTTAACGGGCGCGATCGGACGGCTGTAGTGGAAGTTCGATGCTGCGCTTGATAACCTATGTATTGTCTGGGAGGCGAGGGCCACTTTTGCAAGATCCGGTGAGAATCTTTAGATTTCGATCGGTTTAAACCGTGCGCGACCTCAATTCTCAATGGGAACTATCAATTAATTGTTTTATATCTTGATATTTCTAAACTATATTTTCTAAATTATATATTTCTAAACTATCGCCCCAATTGATTCGGAATACCCATGCAGCCACCGGGAACGGTCGATCGGGTTTTTTCTCCGCCCCATCTGCAAAGGTAGCAGCGTTGGTCTTCGGAAATGTCTTCGGCATTGGTGAAATCAGCATTTTCCACCACGGCTCCAGTATGTTCCCCGGTCCGGTAATTGGGGACTTCGGTGCGGCTGCGAGGTGAGGCAGTTTCGGGGTTGCCGTAGTAGAGACGTGCGCCGTTTAGATCGGAATTGCTTAGGTTTGCGCCGACTAAAATCGATCGCGACAGATTAGATTTGACCAGTTCACAGTTGCTCAGATTTACCCGAATTAGATTGGCCTCGCTGAAATCTACCCAACGCAGATCACTATCTTCTAAACTCGAACCCGCCAGCATTACGCCCAAATCAACGACCCGAGTGCCATTGTTGCGATCTTCCGCATACCCGCCCATTCCATCTAAAATCGGGCGACCCAAGCGTTGATCGCGTTTGAGGGGTGACAGTAGTTTTGCCCGTGAGAGAAACCGCAGAATCTTGGCTTTCCCGATCGCATCTACACTACTAAAAATTGCGGCGGTACGGCCTTCTGCGATCGCTCTTTCTTGGGGCCAGTCTTCGAGGAGTCCTTCGTCATCCAATACTAGATCAGAAATACCTTGGAAATAAGTATCAATGGTTTGCTGTTGAGTAATTGTATTTTGTTGAATAGTTAAATCTTTTGAAATAACGTATTGTCGCCACGCCACATATACAGCTAATACTGCAATTAAAATTTGTCCCAATGCACCAAATACTTCGCCCAATGCCCCGATCGCATCCCAATTTGCATCCGCCAACTGAAACGAAATCCATCGACTTGCTCCAAAGGATTGCAATAATCCCACTAGCCCAAACCCTAACCCCAGTGAAGCCAATAATACCCCGCCATCTTTCGGGGAAATGAGTTCGATTAGACTCGATTTGACCGAGGGATAAAAGATACGGCCTGACATGATGATGGCAATGAGAGAGCCGACGATCGTGACAATGCGATTTCCCAGGAATACTCCGAGGAGCAAGATTGCGATCGACAGTAACAATACAATCAACAGAGTTTTGAGACTGGGCGCGTTCTCATCTAGGTCTGCTGCTGATTGGTCGAAGCTGGATTTAGAGGGGAGGGTATTCATGGGATGACATGGCGCAAGACTAGGTTTATGGTACCTTAAGCCTCTGCAATGGACCTATACTTATTGTCATACTGAATCTGAGTATCGAGTTTTAAAACCCCATGGCAATTCTGCAACAATTTCAAGCTGAACTCGGACGCGCCTGGATTCAATTCAAACGCTATCCAGCAGAATCCATTGGTGGCATTTTTATTACGACGAGCATTTTTTATGGGTTGTTTTTGAGTGCGAAGTATATTGCGGGTCCGACGCTCCAGTTTGGCGATCGGTTAGATTCAGTGATTGTGGGTTATGTGTTGTGGTCGCTTGTGTTGTTTGTGGGGGCGAGTATTGTCGGGACATTGCAGGATGAGGCGCAGACGGGGACGCTGGAGCAGTTGTTTTTGTCGTCTATGGGGGCGCGTCGAGTTTTTCTGTTGCGGGCGATCGCAAGTCTATGTATTCAACTAATTCTAATTACGATAATTTTGACGATCATTATGGTGTTGACGGGACGCTATTTAACCTTTACGCCAGCGGTACTTCCAGCGTTGGCAGTCGTGTTACTTCCGGCCTATGGATTAGCGTTTTTTATGGGTTCGATCGCATTGTTATTTAAGCGCGTTCAACAGTTTTTAGGGATTCTTCAGTTTGGTTATTTATTCTTACTCACAGCGCCCACTGAAGAATGGACGGGAACGGGTAAGATTGTTGGCTGGTTGTTGCCCATGAGTCCGGGGGCGGGGTTGTTACGATCGTTGATGGCTAAGAATTTGCCTTGGGATTGGGGGCAGTTTTCCATTGCAT
>JAYUEW010000187.1:0-6645 GCA_043739045.1 Synechococcales cyanobacterium | reverse complement strand
CGACACCGCATAGTCTCCCCACAATCCCGCCAACCCCATAAAAGTCAGCGCCATCCAAGGTCCAAGGAAAATGCTCCAGAACCAGCGAGAAATGAATTCGGGCTGGGAAAAACTAGACCGAGTTCGCCAGAGGATCAACGGGATGAACCACCCGATCGCCAAAATAGTAATAACTGTAGCAACCGGTCGAATCACATCAAGTTCAACGGAGATAACCCCTGAAAAAAGAAGTACACCTGCTATCAACAAAATAAGCGCTAATCCAAAAATTCCTTGACTCAATTGGCCTAGAAGCTGCGATCGTCGATCCTTTCGGTAATATTCAGTGCAATGATCCAACGCAACAGCACTCCAAATCGCCATCCAGGGAAGAAGTTGAAGCGGATAGTAGGCCGTTTTAGTTCGGAAAATATTGAGTTCAAAAAATAGCAGAATAGGATAACCCAAGAGCAGCCAACGATAAGACGTTTTATATCGCGGATTCCAAATGCACAATGCCAACCCAATCAAACCGATAATGCCCCAGGGAAATGCATTGACAGGAATGTTCCAAAAATAATAGAGCGGTCCCGCACTATGGAATTCCTGCTGATTCAGAAAGAAGACCTTCCCCACTAATGTTTGCAACGGACCCCAGCCATATTGTTGTGTTGCCGCCCAAAGCCAGCCGATCGCCGGAAGTAATCCAATCACTCCCCCCAATCCAACCCAAAGCATGGCAATCCAATCAATACTCGGCCACTTTTTAGGGTTGGTAGGCTCAGATTTAATTAGATTTGAATTAATCAATCCACCCACCCACAGCGCCGGAAAAAAGGCAATAGTCGCGGGAATGATCATAAAGCCCTTAATCAAAAAGCCCCAACCAAACATCACCCCAGTCAGAAATAAAAGCGATCGTCGTCCTTGAATTCGCGACTCCAACAATGACCAAGCCGCCCACAACTCCAACATCACCAGCATCATATCCTGAGTGCCCAAACCCGCATACTGAACCACTATCGGCGTGATGCTAAAAATAATAGCTCCAAGCCATCCAATTCCGCGCCCTAGAAGAATCTCCCCAATGCGAAATGTCAGGAGAGTACTCGCTAAATAAGCCACCATACTGGGCAATCGGACACTCGTTTCATGCACCCCAAAAAACTTGTAACACAACGCAATTAACCACTGAATGCCAATAGTCCGATCGAAGCTAACTCCGCCGCCCCATTGCAATGTAATCCAATCTCCAGTTTCCAGAATATATCGCGCTTGAATTGCGTAATAGCCTTCATCATGAGCCATCAGACTTTGATTAAGGGTTTGGCTCAATACAATAGGTAACGCCCAAAGAATCAACAGCAAATAGGGATTGATAGCACTTAATTTCATACTAGATTTCATACTAGATTTCATACTAGATATCGTCATAGTCCTAAATGTCGTAATTCAACGCAAAGGACTTTGCCTCTTTCGGTTTAACGTAAACGCGCTGGTTTTCTTCAAGCTGGAGCCGATCGAACCGATCGCGAGTCAAGTTCGCCATCATAAGCTGTCCGTCTTCGAGTTCAAGCTCAGTTTGAATTTCCCATCCCAAATGAATCAACCTAGCCACACGGGCCGGAACGGTGTTGTTTGCCGCTTCTAAAGCAATTTCAATATCATGGGGCCGCAAAAACATTTCAGGATTAGCTGAATCAAACCCACTTTCCTGAAAGATTTTGGAACTCGTCGGCAATACATTTACGGGACCAATAAAACTCATAACAAAAGCGCTAGCGGGATGGTCATAGACTTGCGCCGGAGTCCCGATTTGTTCAACCCGGCCCTTATTCATCACCACAATCCGATCGCTCACTTCCATCGCTTCTTCTTGGTCGTGGGTCACAAAAACGGTCGTGACATGAACCTCGTCGTGCAACCGTCTCAGCCAAGCCCTCAAGTCTTTCCGCACCCGAGCATCCAGCGCTCCAAAGGGTTCATCTAGCAGCAATACCTTGGGTTCCACTGCCAACGCCCGCGCCAACGCCACCCGCTGACGCTGACCACCCGAAAGCTGTGCCGGATACCGATCGCCCATTCCCGTGAGCTGAACGAGATCCAAAAGTTCTTCAGTCCGAGCCTTAACCCGAGATGCCGCCATTTTACGAATTTCCATCCCAAAAGCAATATTGCGGCGGACGGTCATATGTTTGAACAGGGCGTAATGTTGGAACACAAACCCAATTTTGCGGTCTTGTACACTACGATCGGTTGCGTCTTCCCCCATGAGGGAAATTTTGCCACTATCAGGACTTTCTAAGCCCGCAATGGATCGCAACAGTGTAGATTTGCCAGAACCCGACGGTCCAAGCAATGCCACCAGCGAACCACTCTCAATGTCAACGGAAACCCGATCGAGCGCCTGAAAGTCCCCAAATCGTTTGGATACGTCCTGAACACGAATACCCATGAGCCTAATTACCCTGTTGATGAACCTAGTGCGAACCGTCTCACAGAAACCACGAAAACCCGATGGGGAAACCGTAATTTCTACATACATATATCACATTTACCAAAAGTGAGATCAATTCTCTGACTGAGAATAGCGCTGTTAACGTTTTAAGCAAAATATGACTTGAAGGACTCGGTTCAGATACTCTGGTTTGGACTCTGGTTTAGATACTCTGGGGCCGGGGCCGCTATGATAAGACCGCAAACTAGTGGGACACAAGGGAATGAATCGTCCGTTCAGCAGTAGAAGATGCGTTTTAAATCCTGTGAAGGGGCTACGTTGGATTACGATCGCCCTCAGCTTTATGTTGGCTGTAGTACTGACGGCCTGTAATGAAACCAAATCCGATCGGTGCAATCGCCTAATTTCCCTTAGCAATCGGACAAGCCAGACCGTGCAAAAACTTCCAGCTGAGAATTTGCCACCCGCCGATCGGTTTACCAAAGCCGCCGATTTGTTAGCGCGCGCCGCCCAAGAAATACAGGACTTGAAACCATCCGATCGTAAACTGCTTGACCTACAGCAACAACTCAGCGCTCTATATCGTCAAGATAGCAGCAACAACCTAACCCTCGCCCAGTCCCAGAATGCTAAAGCTGTCCGCAGCGCCGCCGAACAAATTCAAACGAATAGCATTGCCCACAAAAAAATAGTACAAGCCGTGAATACCTATTGCCAAGCTCCCGATGCTTAGAGGGTGTTTTAGAAGTCTTTGCGTTGGGATCAGAAGCCCGATCCCCCTAAATCCCCCTTGTAAAGGGGGACTATGAGGTGAATTCTGGTTCCGCCTTGTTAAGGGGGCTAGGGGGATTGGGACTTTCGAGGTATATTCATACAGGCGATCGTGATCCATTGGGGAATCAATCGTTATTTGAGTTGAACTTACTTTTAGGGAGCTACGCATATGACCCGCGCCACCATGGAAACAGACAAAGGCACAATCAATTTTGAATTATTTGACGTTGATGCGCCTAATACCGTTAAAAACTTTGTCGAACTGTCTAAAAAAGGCTTCTATGATGGCCTAGCGTTCCACCGCGTCATCCCCAATTTCATGGTCCAAGGCGGCTGCCCCAATAGTCGTGCGGGAGCCAGTGGAACCCCTGGAACTGGCGGTCCCGGCTACAAAATTGATTGTGAAATCAACAAAAACAAACATCTTTCCGGAACTCTTTCCATGGCCCACGCAGGCAAGAACACTGGTGGGAGCCAATTCTTCATCTGCCATTCACCCCAAGGCCATCTGGACGGTGTTCATACTGTCTTCGGCAAAACGGAAAACATGGACGTTGTTAACGCAATTCGCGGCAACGATCGCATTGTCAAAGTGACGATCGAAGACTAACCCAAAGCTTAAAAAACACCTTGTAGACCCAAAATCAACCAGGTGTTTTTTAATTGAGAATTCTCAATTAAATATTCTCAATTAAACATTCCTAAGTAGAATCGCGTCCCAAAAAATTCCCTAACAAATAAAGCGATCCGCACAACACAACTGTTGCATTCTGAGCGTCCGTCGCAGCCTTAAGTCCCTTCATCACATCATCAAAGACCCAAACACGTTCCAAATCGGGTCGAACAGACTTTGCTAATTCCACCAACATCGCCAGATCCGCCGACTTGTGATCTGGAACTGGAACTAAATAAACCGAATCGCCCGATCGGAGCAGCGTTTCAAACATCTCACGATGATTCTTCGTCGCCAACATTCCCATCACCCAATGGGTCGGTAATGTGGTCGGTTGGCTGTCTAAAAACGATCGTAATACCGCAGAACTATCGCTATTGTGGGCACCATCAATCAAAATTTTATGACCGCGCCAGTTATACCACTGCAAACGGCCCATCCACTGAGTTTTTGCAATCCCTTGAGTAATCGCCTCATTTGGAATATCCCAACCATCCTGACGTAACAACAGCGCCGTCGCGATTGCTAGCGACACATTGCCCAATTGCACCGCGCCCTGAAGCGGCAACTCAAAAGCCAACGATCGCGGCACCAACGCAACGCCTTCTTCTTCTAATTCAAATAATTCAAACCCTTCATATACCGCCCAACCCTGAGCCATCGCCTGAGCGGGCTGAGGAAAACTCATGGGACTGTAAAGATCGTAGCCCCGTCGTACAATCACCGCCGCCGCTTCCTCTGGCATCTGACCGACAATTAATGGGCAACCTGTTTTAATAATTCCAGCCTTTTCAGACGCAATTTTTGCCAACGTATCGCCTAGGCGTTCAACATGCTCCAAACTAATGGAGGTAATAATGCTCGCCAACGGCTCATCAATCACATTAGTCGCATCAAGCCGTCCGCCCAAACCCACTTCAACGATCGCAATATCCACCGATTGATCGACAAAAATGCGCCACATCGCCGCCGTCAAGACTTCAAATTGCGTCGGTTCAAGATCGCCAGAGATTTTCGACTGCACCACTTGTAACGATCGCAACAGGGTCTCCCAAGCGATCGGTTCATCATCAATACAAATCCGCTCTGTCCAATGGATTAAATGGGGAGACGTGTAGCGTCCTACTCGATAGCCAGCTTGGTGAAAAATAGACGAAAGGTAAGCACAAACAGATCCTTTTCCATTACTGCCCGCCACATGAATCACCGGAACTCGCTTCTGGGGATCGCCTAATGCAGCCATCAGACGAATACTATTCTCCAGCCCCAATTTCACGCCAAATCGGGCATAGCTTCCCAGCAAGCGATCGATCGCTTGGTTCTGTTCTGAGATCTGATGTGGTGAAACATTATCCAAAAGCTTTGCCTAGAATCCCAACGTACCTATCAGTGTGACGCAAAATGGTTATTTGTAAATTTTATCTCTAAATCATGTTGTTATGTAACGTCTATTCAGGTTGTGGCGAAATATGAAATGTAAAAGTAGTGCCTTAATAAGTTGAATTTCACTTTGAATTGGTGAATATTTAATTGCATTTAGTAATAAGTTGCTCAAAATTAAGCATAAGAGCATATAATCAGGCAACTAGATAATGGCCTTGGCAAAGGATTGAATTCGTAGGGTGTTCTTGTGAACCTTATCACGATCGCCGGATTGATCGCTGGCGAGCAAAAGCTGACTTGTTCCCAAAATTATGACTCGATCAAAACCCGATCGTGAATATGGGCCTTGGATTCTTGAAGCCGATGCAAGACTCGCCCACCGAGGGAGCCGTAAAACCTCACATCAAAGCACTTCGTCAAAAACTGAAACTCGTGGGCGCACCGGATGATTGCATTGAGACGGTTCACGGCTTCGGCTATCGCATGAAATAATTTTGCAAGCCAATCCAAACCCATCCAATCACCAACCGATTTCTCCCCGTTCTACTATCGATTTCTTCCATGTCGTATCGGTAAATTCAAGTATTAGGTTACGTGCTACAGCAAAACCCAAAACAATTCTAGAAAATTTTTGATGAGCATGAAGAAAGTCATTTGCTAAGAACTACAGCAGGTAGCTTTTTTACTGAGTATTATTTTTAGGGTTTATTTATTCAGATTGAAATTTAGACAAAAAATAGCCTTTGAACTGACGGGTCCAAAGGCTCTGAAGATAATTTCGAGTTGTAATCAGTTGCCGCGAATAGTCCTCGATTTAAAAAAGAAATTCAATGAAAATAACTTGATTTAGACAAGTCGAGAGTAATACTCAACCACTAGCAATTCATTGATTTGGAGTGCGACCCACTCCCGTTCACACAGACCATTGACCTTACCAATAATCTTAGTTTTGTCAAACTCAAGGTGGCTTGGCAGGTTAGTCAAACCTGGATATTGAAGATTCGCTTCGACCAATTTCTTAGACGCTTCACGTTCACGCACGGTAATCACTTCACCGGGACGGCATTGGTAGGATGCAATATCCACAACCTTGCCATTAATGGTGACGTGACCATGGTTCACAAGTTGACGTGCGCCCGGAATGGTTGGAGCCATGCCTAAACGGAACACGGTATTATCCAAACGCATTTCCAAAAGCTGGAGCAGCACAAGTCCGGTCGAACCCGCAGCACGTCTTGCTTTTTGGACATAGCGACGCAATTGTTTCTCGCTCAACCCATAGTTGAAACGGAGCTTTTGCTTTTCTTCGAGTCGAACACAATACTCAGATTTCTTCTTACGTGCTTGACCGTGCTGTCCCGGCGGATATGCCCGACGA
>JAYUEW010000186.1:0-3738 GCA_043739045.1 Synechococcales cyanobacterium | reverse complement strand
GCGTTGTTGCAGTCTTGGGTGGACCCGCTGGATTGTCATTTGTACTTTGAGCGCAGTGGGGCTAAAACGTCGATATTGGCGGTGGGTGCGACTCTGCGGTTGACGGTTGATGGCGTAAGTCGGTTTGTCCAAGCGCGGGATTGGGTTAAGCAAGTGACGGCTCGGGTGACGATGCGGGGCGATCGATCGGTGCCGTTTTCGGGCGCACATTTTTTTTGTGGATTTTCGTTTTTTGATCAGGCAACATTAGAAGATGGATTTGCGGCGGGTTCGGTTTTTTTGCCGGAGTGGCAGATTGGGCGATCGGGCGATCGAACTTCCTTGGTGGTCAATCGGGTACTAGATGCGAAGTTTTGTGCGGAGACTGAAGCCCGTGAGATTTGGACCCAATTGCAGCGTATTCAAGCGACTACCTTCGATCGCCATTCATTAACACCATCCCCAAGCCAATCTCTCCAAGCCTTCACCTCGCCAGATCAATTCAAAACATCCGTTAATCAAGCATTAGTAGCAATCAAATCAAAAAAAATCGAAAAGGTAGTTCTAGCCTTAGCCTATGAAGTAAAAGCTGCGCAAGAATTTAATGTAGTCACATCACTCTACAATCTTCGTCAACTCTACAAAGATTGCTATATTTTTTCCTGCAACAATACATCCGGAGAAACCTTTTTAGGGGCGAGTCCAGAACGGTTAGTGACTGTCGATCGGAACCAATTAGAAACCGATGCCTTGGCGGGTTCAGCTCCGCGTGGGGAAACTGAATTGCACGATCGCCACATTGCTCAAACCCTTTTAGGTAGCATCAAAGAAACCCATGAGCATCAATTGGTAATTGATTTTATTACGGCACAATTGGTGGCTTTAGGATTAGAACCCAAATTGTTTCCCGCAACACTATTACAATTGCCCAATATTCAACATTTACATACGCCCATTCGATCGCTCGTCCCCAAAACCGTCCATATTCTCGATGTTGTCGCCGCACTTCACCCCACCCCAGCCGTGGCCGGAGTCCCGCGAGATCTCGCCTGCGACCAAATCCGATCGCTTGAGACCTTCGATCGATCGCGCTATGCGGCCCCTATTGGCTGGCTTGATGGTGAGGGCAACGGGGAATTCGCTGTGGGAATCCGATCGGCGATTTTGGCAGGCGATCGGGCTAGACTTTTCGCGGGCGCAGGTATTGTACATGGCTCCAATGCAGAGCATGAATTGGCGGAGGTTCAATTAAAATTGCAGGCATTGTTACGGGCGATCGTTTAGTTTAAACGTGCTAGTTTTCTAATCTTGATCCAAAACGCTGTTGTTATTGATCCTGAACTAGCAGCTCAATAAGAATCTATCTCACTGAGCTTATTTTCTAGGGTCAAGCTCATTACAATTAGCACAAAAATGATTACATCGATCGCTGGCAAATCGGACAAAGAGCATGGATCACCAGTTGACAATCAAGCAACGCAAATCCTGATCCTTTAGCCACTTTTTCGCCGACTTTTTGCATAGTTTCACTTTTAAACTCAATGGTTTTAGTACAGCGAATGCAGACTAAATGATGGTGGCTCTCATCGCTTCTCGGATTCAGTTCATAGTGTTTATGATCTTCTGCCAGTTCCAACTCGCGTAAAACACCCATTTGAGACATTAAATGCAAGGTTCGGTACACCGTAGATAGACTCATAGGAGTTTCGTTCTGGGTCAATCTCTGATGCACATCATCAGCACTCAAATGATCGCCCGCTGACGAATTGTGAAAGAGACTCAGAATTAAAATTCGCTGCGGAGTCATGCGCAATCCACGATCGTGAAGCGCCCCTTTAACAACATTAGTCTGATGCGGATTATCCATCACCATGCCAAATCACTCTTGAGTAAAATATTTAAAAACTGATTGGGAATATCCCGCTCTAACTGCCCTAGTAGCTATTGAAAATTAGAGTACAATAATTGTTGTTCTAATTGCAAATAATTCTCAGATGTCCGATCGTTAAAAGTTGCGGAAACCTTCCATAGATAGACTTTGAAGAATTTTAGCTCAAAAAAATCTCAGTTTTTCCATAAATCCCTCTTAAAAAAGATAATTTTTACTTGACATCTTAAGTCAATAAAGTCTACCGTTAGGATCATCAGGACAATTTTCTTGTCAATCCTTCCAGAACGCTCCGCTCCTTCTTACGGCAAGGTGTTTCAATGAGTCAAGCTACGGTCGAACGGGTTCCATTTGGACTAGTCGGTGAATTTTTAGGATTTATTTTAAATAAACAAGACCAACCTCGCGGTCTGAGGCTGATGTGGTTAGGTCAGGAAGTCATGATTAAAGTGGCCAAGTATTTGCGCAACGATCGTTATGACGGTTGGATTCCGGGAATGCAGGTTGAGGTTTGGGGCACTCAGCAATTTTCCAAAAAGAAGACCCATATTAAATACAATGCCAATCGCATGTTGTTACGATCGCCGATCGCTCAAGTTATTCCGTTCAGTGAGTCGATCGTCAAAATTGCCTCAAGCTCAAAACCCTCCATTATTAAAGTGTGCGGAAAACCTGGCTGTATGAAGCAAGGCGGTAAAGCATTGTGCAAAACGCTGGATAAAGCCCTAAGCAGTGGGGAATGGGATCCATCTATTCAAGTTCAATTTACAGGATGTATGGGGAAATGTAGTCAAGGGCCAAATTTGGTCGTTATGCCCGACAAAAAACGCTATGGCAATGTGACAGATCAAGACATTCCGAAAGTACTTAGTCAACACTTTAGCGCCAGTCAAACAGTCTAATACAAGTACATGCAATCGCATTCATGCTGTCGTTATTTCAACCTGATCGCAATTAAATGCTTGTGTCGTAGTACAGTAGAATGTATTGTTCCCCATTTTATATACTCTAAGAGTTGTCTCTAGAAAGCTCTTAGAGTATATAACAATCATTATTAATAACAACGAAACTTGACTCCATGAAAGAATTGAAGCTCGAAAAGGCAACCCCGCTCCTAACCTCCATTATGGAATACGAGCTTGCTGGAGTCGTCCGCTACACCCATTACGCGCTCATGGTCACAGGGCCAAACCGGATCCCCATTGTTCAATTTCTTAAAGACCAAGCGACTGAATCACTACTTCATGCGCAACAAGCTGGCGAAATTCTGACTGGATTGGGCGGACATCCTAGTTTGAAAATTGCCTCAATTGAAGAAAGCCACAAACATTCAATTTATGACATTCTTGTTGAAAGCAGCACTCATGAAGCGGCAGCCCTAGACTTATACAAACAGTTTTTAGATGTGGTCAAAGATCGTAGTATTTACCTAGAAGAATATGCTCGTGGAATGATTAGTCAAGAAGAATTACATAGCATGGAATTGCGGAAAATGCTCCGAGATTTTAAACCTAGAGATCAAAATTAGGCGTTGTAGATTCAGCTATAGATTCAGCCAATAAACTTGGGGCCGATCGGAACATCATCCTTCGATCGGTTATTTTTAGATTTTTTTATGACATGGCCGTCCATAAATGCCCGTCTATAAACGCAATGTCATGTAATATCACCCTATGTGACTTTGAGAAGATTCATTTAGCTCATACCTTCATCTGGTAAAATCCACTAAGTTTTTAGCATTATCAGCCAATGGCATCAACGCGGGTACGAATTGCGATCGACGCGATGGGTGGCGACCATGCCCCAGCAGAAATTGTGGCAGGCGCATTGAGGGCACAAGATGAACTCAATGTAGACATATTATTAGTGGG
>JAYUEW010000185.1:0-3168 GCA_043739045.1 Synechococcales cyanobacterium | reverse complement strand
ACCTGCTGTTTGGGAAGGAATAAATACCATGGAAGCAATGATGCTATTGGCAAAGCTGCCTGAAGCCTACGCGATGTTCAATCCCCTCGTGGATGTCCTTCCGGTCATTCCGGTTTTCTTTTTGCTGCTAGCCTTTGTCTGGCAAGCCTCTGTTGGGTTCCGCTAAATGGTATTGCCATTCAGTTGACGGTGAGGGACGATCGAATTCGATCGTCCTATTTTTATTGAGAATATTTTATTGACTCCATTTCGCTGAACTGAATATCCCCTATTGATCCACCACTCAAAACGATCGACCATACTATTCGCGAGATAAAGACTATTCGCGAGATAAAGGAATCCCGATCGTCCAAACTCTAGTTGCATCGATCGGGATAATCGCGATCGTGTCTCAGTATTTAGATAAGGTATTTGATTGCAACGAACTTAGCAAAGCGAACAGAATACTCCGTTTAAATTTATTACTTGCCAAGATAGTCGTTATGAAAGATAGGGAACTCTAGGTAAAACCGATAGATATTATCTAAGTAAAATCAGGAAGCTTACAATGAACCGTCGCCCCATCACCACGACGCCAAGAATCAGCACTATGCCCCGCGCTCAAACTGAATCTCGACTGCATTTAGAACGGTACCAAATATCGATCGAACAAAGTCGTCTCGAAAAAGAGCTTGAATCCTTAGAATTCAGACAAGTTGAAATTAAAACACGTTTAATTCAGCTTGCCGACCAAGCCTCGATCACGGCAGCTCTACAAGAAAATGTAGCAAAAGAACATGCTGCAAAACAGACAGTAAGCACATCCTCAGAGGGAGCGATCGCTAGTCATCTAGCCCCAAAAACATTTAATTCCGACTCCTATCAAACCTTCTCACTAGATTTCTAGATGCATAATTTACTATGTTGTCGGATAAGTTATCTCCTGTCAATAATTACGATGATTTTCTGAAATTAGTGTGAACTTCATGCCTGAAATACAGCCCCTTGTAATTCCGCCGATCGACAATTTGGCGAATAACACGATCGCTCAGGCAACAAATCTTGGGCTATTAAGAACATCTGTAAGTCGTCAAGATTCCGTAGGGCAGGATGATGTTCGGGACTTTTATCGATTCTCCACTGCTGAATCATCATCATTGACGGTTACATTAACAAATCTTCAAGCTGATGTTGATTTAATTGTGTTTCAAGATCTTAATGAAGACCAAATTCTAAATAGCTTCGATTGGTATAAATCTGGAACCTTAGGCGGAATCTCAGATGAAAAGCTTACATTCCAAGATCTAAAAGCAGGGACTTACTTCATCGAAGTCTATGGTTATAATCCCTACGGTCTCGATCGATCGAAAGCACCTTCAAGTAACTATCAACTCTCAATTCAACTTCCAGACATACAACCCAAAACGCCACAATTACAATTTAATGAATTCAAATTAGAAGATGCCTCTGGGGATAGCAGCAGCACAACCATTATGCAGCAGGGTTCACTGCACTTAAGTTATAGCTTGACCGGAATTAGTTCTGTATTACAGTCTGTTAGTTTAGAAGCCACGATCGCAGGAAGTATTACCCCAATTGTATTAGGTACCTGGAATGATTTATCGCAGCGTGATGCCCTAATTGATCTATCTCGCAATATATCCCCGAACACACCATCTCTTCTGCCATCCGGCAACTATTCAGCTCATTCGATCGCGACCTTGACTAATGGCGATCGGATTATTTCTAATACGAAATCATTTCAAATTGTTGATTGGAAAAAGCTCACAGGAACTCTTGCGGCAGATGTCTTTAATTACGATCGCACAACTCCTAATAATGCAATAATACTTGGATTAGGCGGAACAGATACTTTGAATTTAGTGAATATTCAATCATCAGACCTACTATCTTTGAATGGAGCAGCCTTAAGTAGTTATCGTCCCGATCGGATTACGAATCAAGCAATTTTTGGCGGAACTAGTTTTGATTTTCTGAACCTTAGCGATGGACGCGAGATTTATTTTCAAGGAATTGAACGATTGAATTTTGCCGATCGTTTAATCCTATTGACCCCCAACCCCAAATGATCCGGGATACAATGAACAATGGAATCTACGAGCGACAGATGTAGAGGGAGCTTGGCGGTTTAATAACACCCAAACTAGTCAAGTTCTTCTAGTCTCGTTGGATGCGGGAATTGTGACAGCAAATGAATTGATTACAACTGCGCAGGATCTCGATCGGACTAGGCTAATTTTTGATCCAACCCAAGATGATGATAATTACAATGATAGTGCTCATGGTCAACGTGCCATTAGTATCATGGCCGCCACACCCAACAATAATAGTGGCATTGTAGGTATTAATTGGCTCAGCTCAGTGTATGTTCGTGACATCTATGGCGGTAGATTAGGGGATACCAGCCGTTCTAATTTGCAGGATGCCCTGAAAGAATCGATCGCCTATGCCCGACCGAGAAATATGAAAGTAGTATTTCAGGGCGGAATTCAAGGTGAGTTTTGGCTTCAAGATGGAGGAACTCAGGCTGATTTAGAAGCTATTTTATCAGGTAGTGAAACAGACACCTTTTATGCGATCGCAGCAGGAAATGGCGGTATTGATCTCGATAAACCAAACTTAACAGCCACCGAACGAGAAACCAGTGGCGGCGTGGCAAGACTTCAAGCCTCCCATAGTAATATAGCCTCCGTGGGAGCAGCTACACTCGAAAACATGACCCTATTAAATGGCCAAATCAATGTCACATCCGTAAAGCGCGCCAGCTATTCTAACTATGGCAAAAACCTGACCCTAATGGCTCCGACAACGGTCCCAGTGATCAATCGCTATGGAACACAAGAATACTTTGCTGGAACCTCCGCAGCAAATCCAAATCTAGCCGCAATAGCAAGCTTAGTGTGGGGAGCAAACCTGAATTTAACAGGCGCTCAGGTCCGAGATATTCTAACGGAAACAGCTATGGATGTAGGAGTTGTGGGACGAGATGATTACTATGGTGCGGGATTCGTCAATGCGGAGGCAGCGGTGCGACGGGCTTATGCTCTAGGGCGCGATCGGGCATTAGCTCAGACTTGGAGAATTTTTGCAACAGCTTAATATTGAACCTAATTCTGAAGATAGCCGATCGTTCAATGTTAGGCTAAATTGAGATCAAATCTATCAATT
>JAYUEW010000184.1:0-14258 GCA_043739045.1 Synechococcales cyanobacterium | reverse complement strand
GGAGGGATTCGAACCCCCGACACCGTGGTCCGTAGCCACGTGCTCTAGTCCACTGAGCTACAAGCCCTTGCGTTCGGCTCAATTAAATTATCACACCCTTTAAGAGAATGCAAAGTATTTCTGAAAATAGTCCGGGAAACCTGACGGCTAAGGCATCCAACGCCTTAACTCATCTCGATTCCGACGGACAAGCCCAGATGGTGGATGTGTCAGCCAAACCCATCACGGCCCGAGAAGCTGTGGCTCAAGGTGAAGTTTGGATGGCCATGGAAACCCTAGAGGCGATTTTGGCGGGCAATAGTCCGAAAGGTGATGTTTTGGGGACGGCTCGGTTAGCGGGAATTATGGGCGCAAAGCAAACTTCTGCCTTGATTCCGTTGTGTCATCCGTTGCCGATTCACAAAGTTGAGGTCCAAATTGTTCCTGATGCTGAGCTTCCAGGGTTTCGGATTACGGCGACGGTGAGAGTTAGGGGTGAGACGGGCGTGGAGATGGAGGCGTTGACGGCGGTGTCTGTTGCGGCACTGACGCTTTACGACATGGCCAAGGCATTGGATAAGAATATGGAGATTCGCCAGATTGTGTTGCTGAAAAAAACAGGTGGAAAGTCGGGGGATTATATTCGATCGGTATGTTGACAAGATTGGTGTTGACGAATTGGCAGTCCTGCGATTTGCTTAAGCAAATACGACAGTCCGGTTGCCGTAGACCAACACGCGATGTTGAAGGTGCGATCGGACCGCCCGTGCTAATACCATTCGTTCTAGATCTTTGCCCTTGCGAATCAAATCTTTTGTGTCATCTCGGTGCGTCACCCGAATCACATCCTGTTCAATAATTGGGCCTTCATCTAGGTCAGGAGTTGCGTAATGGGCCGTCGCTCCTATTATCTTGACCCCACGATCGTAGGCCCGCTGATAGGGATTGGCTCCGGCAAACGCGGGGAGAAATGAATGGTGAATGTTGATGACGCAGGGAAATTTTTCAACAAAATCAGAAGACAACACCTGCATGTACTTCGCCAATACAACCAAATTGATCTTGTGATGCTGTAGCAATTCGAGTTGTTGGAGTTCTTGCTGGGCTTTGGTGTCTTTGGTGATGGGAATATGGTAATAGTCAATACCAAATTGATCTGCGATCGGTTTTAGATCTAAATGATTGCTCAAAATTAATGATACCGATCCATTCAATTCTCCCGCCTTTTGTCGCCATAGCAAATCTAATAAACAATGATCCTGCTTACTCACCCAAATGGCCATGCGTGGAATTACTTCTGAGAAATGAATCTGCCAGGTTGCATTCATAGGCGCTGCAATCGCACTAAAAGCAGGTTCAATCACATCTCGCGGCAAGTTGAATCCGTCTAATTGCCATTCAATGCGAGTGATGAACAGTTGTGCCGAGAAATCGGTATGCTGGTCGGCTTGAATGATATTCCCGCCATTTGAATAGATGAAATTGGCGAGTTTGGCGACTAAACCTTTTTGGTCGGGACAGGAGAAGAGGAGTGTGGCAGTGGCGGACATGAAAGAACTTCGCTAAAACATTAATACGATCGTTATTATTGTGCCTTGTCTTCAGATGATTCGATAACTCATTCGATACTTCTATTGCGGTTTTACAACAGGTTTTACCGAATTTCTCCACTCCAACCCATTACGCATCACAGCACTTTCAAAACTCGTTGGCACCACCATTACCGATAGATCTGCATTTGGGTCCACGGATGGATCGACTAACGCATACAATCCAGTTCGATCGAAATTTAACCGTCCCAAAATTAGACGATGACGCTGTTGACTGAGGGTCGTTATTTCGATCGTTGCTAGCGGTTGATCTAGCCCAAACTCCGATCGTCGCGTCGCTGGAACCTGAATCACACGGTCTCGGGGCGACATCAATAAATTCGTTAAAAACGCCACAACGGCCTCATTCGCTGGAACCATAGGGGCGGGCGATCGGACCATCCAAGTCTTTTCTTTTTCCAGAACTACCGTTGTCCCCACCGTCTTAATCGACAGTCCCTGAATCTCGCGCTCCTGAAACTCAAATAACTGGGCTGGACTCGTGGCCGTTGTTGGACTCACAGTGGTCTGAGAGTTAGTGGGTGGACGGTGAAATTCAATAAAATAAATCACACCTGACAGGGTTGCTGCTGCTGCCATCAAGATCAACGGAGTACGCAATAATTTCATGACTTGCCAAACTCGAAGCAAAAGAGTACAAACTTACTACATAGATGTACTAAAAAATCATTCGCTCAACGGCGGAAGGAGTGATCGAATTTGAGTAACGAATGCATCGTGGTCAGTTACGGGTTTGGAAATATAACCATTAGCCCCACTTTTGGTCAGGAAATTTTCCCGATCGCCATCCATTGCATGGGCCGTCACCAGCACCACCGGAAGGCTAGCGGTGTTGGGGTCTGCCTTCAGCATTTGGGTCAATCGAATGCCATCTACTGACTTCCCTTGGTACATGCTGTGGGAAAGCGACACATCCATCAACACCAAGTCCACTTCTTGAGCCTGCGCTATGGCCAGAACTTCTTCCACATTCTCTGTATGGCGTACATTTAGCCCCCCTCGCTTGTTGAGAATCTTTGAAAATACCCGAACATTTGTCGGATCATCTTCAACTAACAATATGGTTTGGGCATAGGGTGTTGGTAATTCAGACATGATTTTGGGTATCCAATTCAAAGTAAATCAATGAAAACAGCGTTAAGGTCAAGACCGCATTTCTCTGTGGCCATAGGATACAGCGCCGAATCGGTTTTAGGGATGAATCCTACGGTTAATGCCACCCTAGATCTATGTTTTATTTTCTCCTATTTTTTGTCCCGATCGCTCAAATTCATGTTGCAATCCACCATTCTCCATCGTTAAATTTAGAGTTAGGCACGGGTGAAACCACTGGTCTTCACCACTGGTTTCACCATTGACCTCCAAAATCGTGATAAGAGTGTCTACGGATATTTGAATCAATCCTCATCAACTTTTTAGTCCAGTCTTCCCCGCACGATTATGGCAAACCAGCTCGACATTCTCAAATCAGGACAAATTATCCCGACTGCCCTTCACCAGGAAATGCAGCAGTCCTATTTGGAATACGCCATGAGCGTGATTGTCGGGCGCGCCTTACCGGATGTCCGAGATGGCCTAAAACCCGTTCACAGACGCATTCTTTATGCAATGCATGAGCTAGGATTAACGCCCGATCGGCCTTTTAGAAAATGTGCCCGCGTTGTCGGGGATGTGTTGGGTAAATATCATCCCCACGGCGACCAATCGGTATACGATGCGCTGGTTCGGTTGGTTCAAGAATTTTCGACCCGATATCCACTCTTAGGAGGGCACGGCAATTTTGGCTCGGTGGACAACGATCCGCCTGCTGCCATGCGGTATACCGAAACTCGGCTGGCTCCTATTGGCAACGAGGCCATGCTAACGGACATCGGCGAAGCGACTGTGGACTTCGTGGGCAACTTTGACAACTCGCAGCAAGAGCCAACCGTACTTCCAGCCCAATTGCCATTCTTATTGTTGAATGGTTCTTCAGGCATCGCGGTGGGAATGGCAACGAATATTCCGCCCCACAACCTGAATGAGATTGTGGATGGATTGATTGCCCTGATTGACAATCCAGAATTGCCCGATGAAAAATTGCTGAAGCTGATTCCTGGTCCCGACTTTCCCACGGGCGGCGTGATAATGGGCACCGATGGAATTCGGGAAGCCTATCTCACGGGGCGGGGCAGCATTGTTGTGCGTGGCGTTCATACGATTGAAGAAATGTCCGTGGGCAAGGGTAAACATCGCCGCAGTTCGATCATCATTACGGAATTGCCCTATCAGGTGAATAAAGCTGGGTTGATTGAAAAAATTGCGGAATTGGTCAATGCTGGGAAAATTGTTGGAATTTCGGACCTACGGGATGAGAGCGATCGGGAAGGAATTCGGGTCGTCATTGAGCTGAAACGTGATGCTAATACTCAAAAAATTCTGGATGATTTGCACCGTCAAACAGCTTTACAAAATACCTTCGGGACCATCATGTTGGCCTTGACCGATCGTAAACCCAAGCAAATGACGCTACGGGAAGCGCTTCAAGAGTTTTTGGCCTTTCGTGAAGAAACCCTGACCAAGCGTTATCGCTACGAACTCGATCAATTACAAAGCCGTCAGCACATTGTGGAAGGTTGGTTATTGGCGCTGTCTAATTTGGATGATGTGATTGATATTTTGCGAAATTCGCCCGATGGCACCACGGCAAAATTGACCATGCAAGATCGGTTTGACATGAGCGATCGTCAGGCGGATGCGGTGTTGGGAATGCCATTGCGCCGTTTGACTGGGTTAGAGCGCACCAATCTTCAAAAAGAATTTCAGGAATTGACGGTCAAGGTTGCAGGGTTGCAGAAAGTTTTGAACGATCGTCATGAATTGCTCAAGGCGATGAAAAAGGACTTGCGATCGTTGAAAAAACAATTTGGCGATGCGCGCCGTACCCGAATTGTTCAGAGTAATACACCGCCCAAGACCATTAAAATTCCGAAAACCCGATCGCCAAAAGTTGAAGCGGTAGTTCCAACGATCGTGGAGAATGTCGGCGTGGCTGATGAATTGGTGGTTGATATTAAAGCAGAAGAGATGACCATCGAAGTAGAGTCTCCTGTCGAAGACCTGACGAAATCGGCGATCGCTATTCCAAAATCATTTAAGCCGATCGTTAAACCTGCGCCCAAAATTCTGGAACTAGAAGAAGAGGAGAATGCGATCGAACTGACCCAAAGTGGATTGATTCGACGCGTGGGGTTGACTGGATATGAAGCCGATCATGCATTGTCGATCCAGGAGTTAGAAGAAGCCTTTACGCCCGTTGAAGACCCGACGGTGCAAACTGAATTTCTGATGCTCAATGAAGGGCTGCTAGTCTTGACGGCTCAAGGCAAAATTTATCCTCTGGCCGTAAAGGATATTCCGAAAGGCGACGGTGTTTCATTGTTGTCCTGTTTGCCGAGCAGTGCTAGGGCAGAGGATGGATCGATCGTGGCCCTCTTTACGTTGCCTGAGGATGCAGAAAATCAAGCCCTGTTAATGTTGACAAAACAGGGAAAAATTAAACGAATTGCCCTATCTGAATTGTCCGATGTGACCAATCGCGGATTAGTGGTGTTTAAGCTCAAAGACGACGATCGGATCTGTCAAATGGGATTTGTTGAAGAGGGCGATCAGTTGGTGGTTTGTACCAGCATGGGGCGTGTGATGCGAGTGGAGATTAACGCAGAGACCTTGCCTCTAACCAGCCGCACCGCAACAGGCGGGCAGCTTACTAAGGTTTTGAAGTTGGAACGTTTTGTGGGTTGGGCGATCGCGGGCTATGAAGATGAATTCTTGATGGTGTCAGCTCAAGGCTATGGAAAACGGATGAGTGTGGGTATTTTGAAGCTTTGTAATTTTGGCGATTTAGGTCAGCACGTTTTTCAATTCACCCAAAAGTCTGATGTTGTTATTGGAATGACTGTGGCGTTCCCGGAGACCTCGATCGCGATTGGGACTCAAGATAACCAGTGGTTGAGACTCGCCATTGAACAGATTCCGTTGGGCGTTCGGGAAGACAAGGGCGAACAGATTGAGTTAGTGGCGGGTCAGACGGTGGTGGTGGTGCGATCGATCGAATAATTTGTTGAAATAAAAAGTCTATACAAAATCTAGGTAATCTCTCGACCTTGTTCATTACGGTGGAGTTCATGGGTTGGATGATGGGTCTAGTTGCCATTTTTCATACAAGTCAGGACGACGATCGCGAGTTCTATTGATTTGTTGTTGTCGTCGCCATGCCGCTATTGCTGCGTGATTTCCCGATCGTAATACCGCTGGAACGTCTAACCCTTGATATTCAGCGGGTCTTGTATAGTGGGGAAAATCTAAAAGACCATCTTCAAAACTATCAAACTGATGGGATTCCTCTTTGCCAATAGTCCCCGGCATCAATCGCACTATTCCATTAATCAACGCTAAAGCCGGAATCTCACCGCCTGTCAATACAAAATCACCCAACGAAATTTCCCGAGTCACAACCGTCATCACCCGTTCATCCACACCTTCGTAATTACCACAGAGCAATATAAGCTGGTCATAGGCCAACAAGGTTTTAAACAAGGCCTGATCCATCGGCACCCCTTGAGGCGTGAAATAAATGACTTCTCTTGTGGGGCATTGGGGCAAAGAGTCGATCGCCGCAAAAATTGGCTCTACCTTCATGACCATTCCCGCCCCGCCTCCATAGGGAATATCATCAACCTTACGATGTTTGTCTGGGGCAAAGTCTCGCGGATTAGTAAAATTAACTGCTGCGATCTCATTGGCGATCGCTTTGCCGATGAGTCCAGAACTCAAGGGCGAGTCAAAAAATTCAGGAAACAACGTAACGACATCAAACCGCATGGGGTTTCCTAGTAAACATTAGAGAATTGAACAGACCAATTAAACAAGACATCACTACACGTCTGCTTACTATACGTCTGCATCTGTTTTATCATCCTTTTCTGTCATCCCTTCTTTGAATCCTTTCAATGTTTTACCAAAGCTACCGCCAAGTTCCGGCAATTTTTTGGGTCCAAAAATAACAAGAGCAATTAACAATACGATCGCAACTTCGGGCCAACCTAAATTAAACATAACCATTAACTCCTAGTTTAAATAAATACATTCTGACTAATTATCTCATATCTAAATTATTTTGACGGTGTTCCCCGATCGTCTGTGGGTGCGGGAGTAACGGCTGGTGCTGGAATGACTGCTGGAGTGGTGGGTGCAGTGGGGTCAAAATCAGTAACTAGACTAATGGGCTGCGTAGGGTCGGAGATTGATTTAATGTAGCCTGAGGTTAAAAACGATCGGAAGCTAGCCCCTTGTGCCGTGAGATGAGTACGGAAAAAGGCCAAACTCAACGCATTCATGTATCGCCGTGCTTGGGCAGGACTTGGACCAATGACACCTTCAGGCACACTAATAGAGCCGGGACTACTAGCAGCATCTTCTAAGGTGGAAAAGTGGCTCCCAATAGGCATCATGACTAGATACCGATCGGGCATTTTTAGCTGTGTGAAGGGCAAAATTTGCTCCGGCAATGATGGCGCTACCGTATCTGCCCCGCTCGACACAATCATCGTGGGGATTTTAATTTTGCCAAGGCTGGTGGGACCGAATACTACACTGCTTAAGGGATTAATCGAAATTACCGCCGCAACGCGAGAGTCAGCAAGGGAATAGTTTTGATTGAAGAGTTGGGTTGCTCTGCATTGAAGGGAAAGGGAAACATTAAATGTTGTAAGTAATATCGCTTCGGTACAGTTTTCATTCAGGCTCTGAAAATTCAGCGGTGCTCCGGCAAGCGCAAGGGCCGTATAGCCGCCAAAGGATTGGCCGAGTACTCCAACTTTTTTAAAGTTGACAAATTTAAATCGAGAATCAGTGCGACTGAGATTGCTGAAATAATCTAATAAATATTTCACGTCTAGGGGGCGATCGATAAATTCTGTCGGTTCAGCGACTTCACTGGTTAAGCCTCGTAATAAGGACTGAATTTGATTGGCATTGCTCCCCGGATGTTCGGGCACAAAGACGGCAAATCCGTGACTCGCTAAATGGGTGGCTAAATATTTAAACGTAGTCCGATCGCTACCAACCCCATGGGAAATGACGATCGCTGGCGTATTACTCGTCATGCGAGGCAAATAAACATCCACCGGAAACGATCGGGGCTGCCTATTGTCAGTAATTTGAACGCGGGTATTGTCCGTGAGAGAAACCGTAAAACGATTTGTTGTGATCTGCCCTCGATTGGTGAGGTCAATTGGGTTCTTGATGGGCGACGCGGCAGAGGTCCGATCGGCTAGGGCGACTATTTGACTGATAGATCGTTGGGTTTCGGAAACCAGACGTTGTAATTCTCCGGCAACTTGAAGGGTTTTTTGTAGATCTACTCGAATTCCGCGTGTGGGAAATTTCCGAATAATGCTCAATGGGGAGAACCCTTCGGTTGAGTCTACGGCGGCCAAAATCAACGCGGCCCGAATTCCGACTGAACCATCCGTTCGAGCTTCAGATTGGATCACTTGCCCAAGACGTTTTAGTAATAGCTCACCTTGAGGACTGTATAAAAATTGAGAGATTGCAACGGGACTGACATCCGCTTTTGTTTGTAAAATCGATCGTAATTCTTTACGTTGGGCTGGGCTGACGTAACTGGTGTAGACAAATAAGTCATCATCCACTTCTCCCGTTTTAGCAAAGTTCTCCAAAGCATCAAAGCTAATGGAACGCTCTAGTAAACCGTAGGTCACATAGATACGATCGGCAGCTTGGGCCACAGGTGCTGTTGTCGTTAGGGCCGTAGCAGCGGCGATCGTGGTGAGAGCTAACTGTGGTACTAACTGTTCTAAAAACTGTAGCAAAGGCCGTGGTAAAAGCTCTGGTAAAAACTGAGAGAAAGACGACGGCATGGCACTAAGAAAAAAAGTACGGTCTCATTAAAGATAACACCGAGGCTTTGGGATGGTTCGATTAAGTGGGAAGATAAAGACGAATTTCTAGTGCCAATAGTGATTGCCATGCGCCCGATGCTTCAGTTGTTTTGCAATAAATCGCTGCTCTGTTTAACGATCGGATTAATCCTCACCCTCAATGTTCGTCCGCTTCCAGCCTTGGCTCAGACGGCGACTAGTAGTGGGCCTAAGGTGGATGCTCAATTTGAACAACAGGTCTTAGAAGTCCTTAAGCGTAATCCTGAAGTTATCTTAGAAACCTTGCAACGTTACCAACGCAATCAGCAACTTAAGGCTCAAAAAGCACAGCAAGACATTCTGACGGCCTTAAATACCGATCGTAAACGAGCTATTGGACAATCGCCCACCGATGGGAAAGGCAAGATTCTTGTAATTGAATTTTCGGATTTCCAATGTCCTTTCTGTGCAAAAGCGCGTACTGAACTGAATGGATTGGTAGCGAAATATCCCGATCGGATCACATTGGTTTATAAACATTTTCCATTGACCCAAATTCATAGTGAAGCCATGAATGCTGCGCTTGCTTCTTGGGCTGCACAACAACAAGGAAAATTCTGGCAATATCATAATGCATTGTTTGATCAACAAAAAACATTGAATGCAAATAGCTATACCAGCATCGCCACTGCCTTGGGATTAGATCTAGCTAAATTCGATCGCGATCGTAAAAGTCCTCAAGCTAAGGCTGCTGTAGAAGCGGATCAACGACTTGGGGAAGCACTGGGAATTGATGGCACTCCGGCCATTATTTTAAATGGAGAACTTCTATCCGGAGCCGTTCCCCTAGCAGAATTAGAGAAGCTATTACCGTCCAAATAGTTTCCAGAGTATAGCTTCCAAAGTAATTGTCAAAATAGCCGAATTTCATAATGCGTTTTCAAAGATTTCTAATTCAAATGATGTCTATTGCGGTTTGGGGATTGCTGGGATTGCCAGCAGGATGGGCCGCCGAGAAACCTGCCGAGAAACCTGTATATACCCCCTTGCCTCTTAGTCTCGGTCAAGAGCTTAGTGATACGCTGAGCGATCGGGATATTCCCACGGGCCAAGGGGGGTTTGCACGGGACTATAGCGTGATACTCAAAGCGGGAGATCAAATTGCAGTAGATCTGATCTCGGATGTATTTGATCCGATGGTCGTTCTGATGACTAAAGAGGGCCTTCCGATCGCAGAAAATGATGATGGTCCCGATGGAACCCCCAATTCACTTTTGTTTATGCGAATTGTTAAGTCTGGAGTCTATATCATTCGAGTGCGATCGTTTGGAGAAACCAGCGGAGGTGCATTTAAATTAATGGTGACACCCTTAAAATCCACGCTGTAGCTAAAATTTAGTTTGTGGCATTAGTCGGTGGCAATATCATAATGGCAACCGATCGGATTACAATTTGCCTCTCAGGGCCTGACGCGATCGGATTTTGTCTAAACTTCCCACTGGAATTGAATCAATTAATTTACGGGTATACGCTTGGCGGGGATTGCGATAAATTTGTTCAGCCGTATCGAGTTCTTCAATTTTGCCCTGATTCATCACCATAATCCGATCGCTCATGAACTTCACCACACTCAAATCATGGGAAATAAAGACATAGGTCAAATTGAACTCAGTTTGTAACTCTTTAAGCAAATTCAATACCTGCGCCTGCACCGACACATCCAACGCTGACACCGACTCATCACAAATAATAAACTTCGGATTCAAAGCCAATGCCCGCGCAATACAAATGCGTTGCCGTTGACCACCGGAAAACTGATGAGGATAACGGGCCATGGTTTCCGGGCTTCCGTCTAGCCCAACCCGATCGAGCAGATACCGCGCCCGCACTTGAAAATCCTTGCTATTATTTCCCCGCCCAAAAATCTTCAACGGTTCCATCACCGCCTCGCCAACATTCATTCTCGGGTCCAGCGCACTAAATGGATTTTGGAAAATGATTTGCATATCTTGTCGCAATTGTCGCAAGGCGTTAGGTTTCATCGCTAACAAATCTTGATTGTCAAAGTGAATGGTTCCACCTGACGGCTCCATTAATCGCAGCAATGTTCGCGCCAATGTCGATTTCCCACAACCTGACTCACCAACCAACCCCAAAGTCTCCCCGCAATACACCTCAAATGAAACATCATTCACCGCTTTAAATACCCGTTCAACTCGGCCAATGGCATTCTTAATTGGATAAGCAACCGTTAAATTATTAACCGATAACAAAGGCTCAGCCGATCGTAAGTGAATCAATCGTTCATTCAGTTGAGCATCACTAATTTCTGGCAATGTATTAAGGACCTCTGCAATACTTTCATGCTTGGCCGTCACTTGCCGATCGCCCTGATCATTTACTGTAATTGACATAAAATCCGCCACCGTTGGCAACACCTGAAGCCGCCGATCGGGATTAGGCCGACAGGTCAAAAGCCCTTGAGTGTAAGGATGGCGGGGACTGGAAAAAATATCCATCACCGACCCAGTTTCGACAATATTTCCCTCATACATCACCGCCACATCATCGGCAATCTCCGCCACCAATCCAAGATCGTGAGTAATGAACATCATGCCCATTCCCCGCCGATCGCGCAATTCCCTCAACAAATCCAAAATCGTCGCCTGTACCGTCACATCTAACGCAGTCGTCGGTTCATCCGCAATCAACAACACCGGATCGCAGGAAATCGCCATGGCAATCATAATTCGCTGTAATTGACCGCCAGAAAGCTGATGGGGATAGCGATCGAGCAATGCGCGTTTATGACGATCGATCGCCTCACCGGGATTATTTGATTGATTGTATTCTTCCAGTAATGCGTCATCACTCGGCAACAATTTCACTTCTTGCAGCAAACTTAAAGCCCGCTTTTCGGCATTCAATTTAGTCAGTGGCTGATGCAATTGAATGGCTTCGACAAGCTGAAATCCAATGGTATAGACCGGATTTAACGAAGTCATTGGCTCCTGAAAAATCATTGCAATCTGATTGCCGCGCAGGGTTTCTAATTGCTTAGAAGAAAGCGATCGTAAATCTACCCCCCCGTTCGAGTCACCCGTTGCATCAAACCAAAGTTGGCCGCCCGTCACCTTCCCCGGATTCTCCACCAACCCCATCACCGCCAACGCCGTCACCGACTTGCCCGAACCCGACTCACCGACAATTCCCAGAGTTTCACCGCGATTCACTCGAAACGAGATATCTTTCACCGCAACCAATGTGTTGCGGCGGCTTCGGAACTCCACCCGTAACCCCTCTACGTCCAAAATTGTCTGGTTCGATCGATTCATGGGACAAATCCTAACGGCTTTCCAAGGGGGGACTATAAAACAAAATCTACTCTTGTCCCCCCTTTTCAAGGGGGCTAGGGGGATCGGGTCTCAATGCCAACAGAAATGAATTAGTCATACGTACACAGCCGCGACTAACAAGTGAACTGTCTCTAGTCGCAGGTTAGCTGGCTACGACGACGACAACTCGCCCTCAATCTCTAAGCGTTTGAAGGGACCGATCGTAACAAATCGCTCCGTCAACTCATCCACTGCTGCTGGACCAATCCAACCCATCTGCTCCAGTAAATTCACCGCTACAGCATACTTGGCCCGCTTTGATCCATCGACGACCTTAATGGCCATTCCCATGCCTTCCCGGACCCGACCCAAACATTGAATGCCTTCCGCCCCAGACTTACTGACAATTTCGCCTTGAGTCAATCGCATCACTTCGGTATCAAATTCACCCACGCCCGCCACCAAATCAGGATGCACCGTCATCGCCCGAACAATTTGTTCTAGGTCCAAACTCTCACCCGAACCCAATTGTGCATAAAGCCAAGCCATCTGTTGCAACTGCATCAAATAGGTCGGTGCCCCACAGTCGTCCCGTGCCACAATAAATTCCGCCGCTGGCATTTTCAACAAGTCCGCCACCCGAGTCAAAATCAACTGCTGCACTGGATGATTGCGTTGCAAGTAAGTTGCCGTCGGCAAACTCATCTGCTTTGCAACTGCCAACATTCCCGCATGTTTCCCAGAGCAGTTATATTCCAGCGCATTAGTCTTCCCCGCCGGAATTGGGCATTGCAGCGCCGTTGGGTCAATGTCAGCCCGCCATAAAATATTAAATACCTGACGCACTTGCTCCATGGTCCCTTGGTGGGAGCTGCAAATGATCGCCAAATCCCGATCGGTTAAGCCAAATCGCTCTAATGTCCCGGTCGAAGTCACACAAATGGCTTGAAATGGCTTCAATGACGATCGGATAAACGTCTCGTATAGCGACTGTCCCGCTGTCAAAAGCACCCGTCCCCGATCGTCACACACCACCGCATGAGCATGATGAATCGATTCAACAATGCCTTCCCGCAACAGCTTAATTTGTAGCTCTGGGGTGTCCCCGCGTCTTCCTCTGCTGGTCATGGCACCACAAGTCCTAAAAAGGTCAATTAAGTCAATTAAACTAGTTCTTAGCGTGTTCTAGGTCATTTAATCTAGAAACGCCCATCCAATGCTAGCGATAATTAGCCCAAACAACACACCTCCCGCAAAAACGATCGCCTGCTGAAGGTGTTTTACCACAGGCTGAACTTCGTAGGTGACAATCAGCTTATCTTGATTGAGGAAATCGGGTGTCTTTTCCCAAGTCTGGCCATCGTACCAGCCGCTTTCTTCATAAAAAATCTTCGTATCCAACAACCGACTCCGAATGTAGTTCCAGCCCAAATACAGCCGAATCAGCATCAAAAATGGGATCAAACAAGCCCCCGCTGCTGCAATCAAAAACCACTCTAATGGGGCTTCTGCGATCGGGTAACTGGCGGCTGAGGTCGGTGCGGAGATGATGAAACTGGCCCCAAAGGCGATCGCTAATGGCTTAAAAAAATCCCAACCTCGCAGCGTGGCCCACCGAAAATATTGTGACTCGGTTAACTCCCGAAACTCATTCACGGGGCGCTGCTCAAGGGGCACTGGGCAAACGGAAGGGGATTCCATGGGTAAAGGTTAATTAGAGTTTCGTCATCCAGTATAGAGGAACTCGAAGCGTCCTACTTAATACAGACTCAATACGGATCAAGGTAGAGTTTGCCCTAGTTTATGCTCCCTCTTCAAATGCGCCAAGAGCATCGTCGAACTTGTTGATAATGTCGTGTAATTGCGATACAACGCGATCGAAGATTTTTTTGCGCTCCAATAGTTTGGGTTTTTCGTTGCAGGCATCTAGTACTGTTTCGCGTAACGGTTCCTTGCCTGAGAATTGGTAGTCGGCGATCATTTGGTTCACGGCTTCGAGTCTCAGATTTTCCTTGAGACAGAGTTGGTGCAGGGCTTCAGCGCGTTCTTGATTCCAGAAGTTTTCAAATACGGTTTCGATCGCCTCGTCGGGCTTAATTATGGGCATCTGTTGGTCAATGAATTTTTCAATCAGATCCCGTTTACTCCGTAATTGAACCTCTTGCCCAACGAGGTCGAGAATAGATGCTTTTTTCTTCTGATAGTCTGCTTCATTGGTTTTGGGGTTTGGGCGGAATTCGCCTAGGAGTTTAAGAATGTAGGAGACATTGATTTCGTCGCGTTGAATGAGTTCTAGTTCAAAATCAACTTCTTCAATAGACCTCCTGCGAAAGTCGAATAAAGTTGTACAATAGATATAAATTCAGCTAATTGAACGTGAGTTATAAACAAGCTAAAAATTTAGAGCCTGT
>JAYUEW010000183.1:0-17748 GCA_043739045.1 Synechococcales cyanobacterium | reverse complement strand
CGTGCTAAAGAAAGACCAAGCTCAGGCCGACTTTGCGATGTCTCAGAGTAAGCGATACGCTGACTTGGCTGCCAGTGGCGCAATTAGTAGAGATTTAGCCCAGCAATATGCAACGAATGCGGCGGCTTCACAAGCAACTCTACAAGCCGATCGTGAAGCCATTGCGACAGCTTTAGCGGTTGTGGGAAGCGATGAGATTGCGATTACCAATGCACAATCTGTTGTAGAAATTGACCGAGTGGGTGTCGAAAATGCTAATTCTGTTGTGAATGGTGATGCGGCGGCGATCGAAACAGCACAGGCCGTTGTCAGTACTAACGGGGGTGCTTTAAGTAATGCTCAAGTATTGGCCTCTTATACAAAAATCTATGCCCCGATCGATGGACTTGCGGGGAATGTCTTAGTTCCAGAAGGCACTGTTGTTCAGGCAAATGGTAATACCCCCTTGGTGGTACTTCAAAAAATCCGTCCCATTCAAGTTGCATTTTCAGTTCCTGAAGCCAATCTTTCGACCATTCAAAAACGCATGAGTGGCAGAAATCTCAAGGTTGATGTCACCTTTGCAGGCAATGAGAAAAAGTCAGTTTCGGGGACTCTTTCTTTTATTAACAATACTGTAGACAATGCGACAGGCACCATTCAATTGATAGGTGATTTTGATAATACTGATGGGAAATTGTTTCCGGGTCAATTTGTCAATGCGACACTGACATTGAGCCAAGAAGTCGATGCCACGATCGTTCCGTCGCAAGCGGTGCAGAATGGTCCCGATGGTCAATTTGTATTCCGAGTAAAGGATGATAATACGGTCGAGAACGTCCCGGTAACCGCGATCGCGACGATCGATGGACAGAGTTTGATTCAAAAGGGCGTAAAACCTGGCGATCAAGTGGTGACAGATGGTCAAGGTAATCTCGTTACAGGTAGCAAGATTCAGGTTAAAGAAGAGACTGCTAAACCCAATACAGGAGAGACCACAGATACGAATTCTAAAAGTGCCAACCCCGCTAATGGCGACACCCCGCCAAACGGAAAGAAACAGCGCGGAAAAGGAAAGAAATCGAGTGAGTCGTCCGCACCTGCTGGAGGCAATCCATGAACCTCTCCGAAATCTTTATCCGTCGTCCGATCATGACAACGTTGGTAATGGTCGCGATTTTAATTTTTGGGTTAATGAGTTACAAACTCTTGCCCATTAGTGATCTACCGAACGTTGACTATCCCACATTACAGGTGACGGCATCACGTCCTGGGGCTAGTCCTGAAACCATGTCAGCATCTGTCGCTAGACCGTTAGAAAAACAATTTTCTAGTATTGCCGGACTTGATACTTTAAATTCCACTAGCACGTTGGGTAAAACGCAACTCACCCTACAATTTAACTTAAGTCGTAGTATTGACGATGCGGCTCAAGATGTTGCTGCTGCGATTGCTGCTGCTTCAGGACAGGTGCCCAACGATCTTCCAAGCCCACCGACTTACAGTAAGGTCAATCCCGCCGACCAGCCCATTCTTTACCTGTATTTGAATTCCCCCACCTTGCCGCTCTCGGAAATCGATAATTTCGCCCAAACTTATCTGGCCCAGAAGCTCTCGACGATCAGCGGTGTCGCACAAGTTCAGCTCTACGGTTCCCAAAAATACGCAGCAAGAGTTCAGCTTGATCCACAGCAACTCGCCAGTCGTCGAATCGGTCTTGAGCAAGTGCAAACAGCGATTCAACAGGGCAACGTTAATCTTCCAACCGGTAGTCTCTCGGGGAAATTCAAAAATTCCACCATCCAAACTAATGGACAACTCCAAGATGCTGCTGCTTATCGCAAGCTGATTGTGGCCTATAAAGACGGCGTACCGATTTATCTAGAACAACTAGGGCGGGTGCTGGATGGCGTGGAAAATGCTCAAGTGGCGAGTTGGTATAATGACGAACGATCGATTATTCTCACGATTCAGCGCCAACCTGGAACGAATACCGTAGAAGTCGTCGATACCATTAAAAATTTACTCCCCACCCTGAAGGAACAGATTCCAGGTTCTGTTCAAGTTGGCATTCTCTACGATGCGTCTCAAACGATTCGTGAATCTGTCGATGATGTGAGATTCACATTAATTTTGACGATTTGTTTAGTGATATTGGTAATTTTCCTGTTTCTTCGTAATCTTTCTGCCACCGTAATTCCTAGCCTAGCCTTACCGATTTCATTGATTGGCACGTTTGCCGTCATGCATCTGTTGAACTATTCATTGGATAACCTGTCGATGATGGCGCTGACGCTTTCAGTGGGATTCGTAGTCGATGATGCGATCGTTATGTTAGAAAACATTGTCCGTCATATAGAAATGGGTGAAAGTCCTTTAGAAGCCGCACTGAATGGTTCTCGTGAAATTGGCTTTACCATTTTATCAATGACCCTTTCATTGGTTGCGGTGTTCATTCCGATGTTGTTTATATCGGGATTACTCGGACGACTGTTTCATGAATTTGCTGTGACGATCGCCGTTTCCATTTTAGTTTCCGGTTTTGTTTCCCTGAGTTTGACCCCCATGTTGTGCAGTCGGTTTCTGCGGCCTGTGGATCATACGCAGCAAAGTCGCTTATATCAAGTTTCTGAGCAGGTTTTCGATCGAGTTTTAGACCTGTACGATCGGAGCTTAAAGATTGTACTTAAGTATCACCGCACAACTATGATTTTGGCTGCGGTGATGTTGGTCGTTACCGTAGGATTATTTGCAGTCGTGCCGAAGGGATTTATTCCCAGTGAAGATAAGGGACAGATTATTGGCGTGACCCAGGCAGCGCAGGATGCCTCATTTGATAACCTCATGCGTCACCAACAGGAAGTGGTTGCGATGATTCGGCAAGATCCGGATGTAGATGCGGTGAACTCGAATATCGGTGCCGGATCGAGTGCGACGGGTAGTGGTGCGGCAGTAGCGGGGAATTCAGGGAGTTTGTTTATTCGCTTGAAAGATCGATCGCAGCGTCATGCCAGCGCTGAAGAAGTGATTCAAAATCTCCGATCGCAACTTGACAGCATTCCTGGTATTCAGGTATTTCTGCAAAATCCGCCTGCCATTCCGATCGGCACTCAGCAAACTACCGGACTCTACCAACTGACGCTTCAAAGCACTGACAGTAAAGCGTTGAATGACTATGTGCCAAAGCTGGTGACGAGTTTAAAAGATCTCTCGCAGATTCAGGATGTGAATAGTGATTTACAACTGACATCCCAGGTCACATTGAATGTCGATCGTGATAAAGCAATGTCCCTCGGCATCACGATTCAACAACTGGAAAACACGTTACGAAATGCCTATGGCACCTACCAAGTCTCGACTATTTACGGTGCGAGTAATGAATATAAGGTGATTCTAGAACTTGATCCAAAGTATCAGCAAGATCCCGCATCACTCATGCAACTTTATATCAATGCACCGAGTGGGACGACGGGTGTAAATCAATCGATTCCCCTCAGTACGTTTGTGACGATCGCACCGGGTACGGCACCGCTGATGATTAATCATATGGGTCGGATGAATGCAGCCACCGTTTCTTATAATCTCTCAACCGGAAGCTCCCTTGGAGACGCGAACGCTGCGATCGATAATCTCATTAAAACCACTCTTCCCAATACCATCACCACAAGTTTCCAAGGGGCTAGCGAAGTATTCCAAAGTTCATTGCCAAACCTCTTGTTCTTGCTGTTGATTGCAATTTTGGTCATCTATTTAATCTTAGGGATTCTATACGAAGATTTTATTCACCCGATTACCATTCTTTCTGGATTGCCTTCTGCGGGCTTTGGAGCATTGTTGACCCTGATGTTCTTCCATGTTGAATTGAATGTTTATTCCTTCATTGGCATTATGTTACTCGTTGGCATTGTCAAGAAGAACGGAATTATGATGGTGGATTTTGCGATCGAAGCCCAACGCGACCATGGCAAAAGACCCTCTGAAGCCATCTATGAAGCCTGTCTCGTGCGATTCCGTCCAATTATGATGACGACCATGGCTGCATTGATGGGAACATTGCCAATTGCGATCGGATTTGGGGCTGGATCAGAATCTCGACAACCGTTGGGAATCGCAGTGGTGGGCGGTTTGGTATTCTCACAAATTTTGACCCTGTACCTCACCCCTGTGTTTTACATTTACATGGAAGCTTGGCGCAAAACCCTAGGGCGATCGAAATTTAACCGAATGTTTTCACCGACTCATCGGGAGAGTAATCCATGAATTTTTCATCGTTGTTCATTCGTCGTCCAGTGACGACCACATTGGTGATGTTGGGGATTGTGCTTTTCGGGCTGATGAGTTATTTTTTACTGCCGATTAGTGCATTACCCAGCGTCGAATATCCCTTTATCAGCGTCTCCGCTAGTCTTCCGGGTGCCACTCCAGAAACCATGGCATCGTCCGTTGCAGGACCACTAGAACGGCAATTCACGACAATTTCTGGACTGAATTCGTTTAACTCCACCAGTTCGACCGGGAATACAAATATTTCATTACAATTTGACTTTAGTCGTCGCGTTGATGATGCGGCAAAAGATGTTCAATCTGCGATCGCGGCGGTTGTTGGAGAATTACCTGCCGGAATGCCGAAACCTCCTTCCTATCGAAAGGTAAACCCTTCTGTAGCCCCCGTACTCTATCTCTATCTCTATTCCAAAACCTTACCGATTGCCAGCGTGGATGATGAGGCAGAGGTGACGATCGCCCAACCGATTTCTACGATTGATGGGGTGGCTCAAGTTCAGGTCTATGGACAAAAACAATATGCCGTTCGGGTACAGCTCGATCCCAATGCCTTAGCCACTAGAAATATTGGATTCGATCAAGTTCGATCGGCTATCTCAGCCAGTAATGTCGAATTACCCACAGGCAGTTTGTCGAATCAAGATAAGAGCTATATGGTCCAAGCCAATGGTCAATTGCTCGATGCCGATGGATTTCGATCGCTCATCGTAGCCTACAAAGATGGGGCCGCAATAAGGCTTGAGGATGTCGCCAAAGTCAGCGATGATGTGCAAAATAATAAGGTTTCTAATCGCTACTATGATACCGATATTACCAATCAGCCTGCAATTGTATTAGCGATTCAACCGCAACCCAATGCAAACACAGTCAAGATTGTGGACGCAGTGAAGCAAATGTTGCCAAGCCTACGGAGTCAAATTCCCCAATCCATTGAGCTTGGCGTTTTTTACGATCGATCCACAACGATTCGAGCGTCTGTTGAAGATGTGAAATTTACATTACTACTATCGATCGCCTTAGTGGTTCTCGTAATATTCGTATTTTTACGCGACGGTACTGCAACCTTGATTCCCAGTTTCGCCTTACCGATCGCAATTGTCGGGACGTTTGCGGTGATCTATCTATTGGGATTCTCCCTGAACAACCTGTCATTAATGGCGCTAACGCTTTCCGTAGGGTTCGTGGTGGATGATGCGATCGTGGTCTTGGAAAATATTGTGCGGCACCGAGAACTAGGGGAAGAGCCATTGGAAGCCGCATTGAAGGGATCGCGGGAAATTAGTTTTACGATTATCTCAATGACGCTTTCATTGGTTGCGGTGTTCATCCCAATTATTTTCATGAGCGGATTGATTGGCCGTCTCTTCCATGAATTTGCCATTACGATTTCCGTTGCAATTCTCGTTTCAGGATTCGTATCCCTGACCTTAACGCCAATGCTTTGTAGTCGGTTCCTAAGATCGTCCCACCAGCAACACAGAGGTCGATTCTACCGGATCGCCGAAAATGGGTTCAATCAACTTCTCAGGGGCTACGAATGGTCGTTGAAACCTGTTCTAAAGCATCGTAGATTAACGATGTTGAGTTCTTTTGTTTTACTGATCCTGACGGTCTATCTTTTCACCTTAGTGCCCAAAGGCTTAATTCCTAACGAAGACACGGGACAAGTGATGGGGAATACCAAAGCGGCTCAGGACATCTCCTTCGACGAAATGCTACTCAAACAACAGGCAGTCATTGACATCATCAACAAAGACCCGAATATTGATGCCCTAAATTCGGTCGTTGGAGCCAGCGGTCCGAATGCGTCTGTCAACTCTGGACGGATTAATATTCGCCTCAAACCACGTCCTGAACGGAAAATCAGTGCTGATGAAGTCATTCAAGGATTGGCTAAACCCCTCCGCGCTGTTCCCGGTATTCAGGCCTTTTTACGATCGCCCACGGCCATTCCGATCGGAGGTCAACAAACTAATGCTCAATACCAATTCACATTGCAAAGTTTGAATCTCGAAGATCTCCGCCAGTTTGTACCGATTCTCACGGAAAAAGTAAAAGCCTTACCAGGACTACGCAGTGTTGACAGTGATTTAGAACTTCGCACGCCTCAAATTCAGGTGAAAGTCGATCAGAACAAAGCCTCGACCCTCAACATCACCGCTGCCCAAGTTCAGAAAACCCTCAGCAGTGCCTACAGCGGGGGGCAAGTCTCGACGATTTATACCCCAAATAATCAATACACGGTGGTTATGGAACTGTTACCAGAGTATCAACGTGATGCCAAGGCGCTTTCGATGCTTTACGTACGATCGAGCAGGGGCCAATCCGTTCCCTTAAGTGCGATCGCCAGCATTGAACAAACCGTTGGACCTCTGACGGTGAAACACTTATCCGGACTTCCTTCAGCAACAATTTCGTTCGATACGCTCCCCGGTACTTCTCTTGGTGATGCAACGATAGCCATCAAACAAGCTGCTCAAGGCGTATTACCCCTTAGCGTTACCGCCAGTTTCCAAGGATCAAGCCAAGTCTTTCAACAATCATTCAATGACTTGGGTGGATTACTATTGGTATCGATCGTTGTGATTTACCTGATTTTAGGCGTGCTGTACGAAGACTTTATTCACCCATTGACCATTCTATCAGGCTTACCCTCGGCAGGATTTGGGGCATTACTCACCCTATTGATTTTCCAAGTCGAACTCAATCTCTACTCATTCATTGGCATCATTCTACTAGTCGGTATTGTTAAAAAGAACGGAATCATGCTGGTGGACTTTGCGATCGAACGTCAACGAAATGCAGGAAAAACGCCGTTGGAAGCTATTTATGAAGCCTGCATTGTACGATTTCGTCCGATTATGATGACGACCATGGCGGCATTAATCGGAACGCTTCCGATCGCTTTAGGAACTGGGATAGGATCGGAAGCTCGGCGACCATTGGGCATTGCGATCGTGGGTGGCTTACTATTTTCACAGATTCTAACTCTGTACCTCACGCCTGTTTTCTACACCTATATGGAAGCATGGCGTGAAAAAATGACGCAGAAAAATCCCAAAAATCCCATTCGAGAAAGAAATGCTATTTGAGATCAATAGTCAGGCAGTGTTCAAGCTATTCGATCGAATCTTAAACACTGCAAAATCCAAAAAAACAATGCGCCGTAATTAAGTACGTATAAGTTTAAAACTAGCAATAGTCCAGGGTTCAATTGAATGCAATTGATTGTCGATCGGGCGTTCTAATATATCAACCCGATCGCCCAATTGAACTCCTTGAATATTCTCATTTGCATCACCAATCGAGATTTCTGTCGTGTTGCCATAATATTCATAACCGCGAAGAATATATTGATTCCGATCGTCCTCCGATCGTTTAATCGCCATCAACATCATGTGGTCAGCATTCAAGTTCAATAAGCTCATCCTCGGCGGTAATAGTCCCTGCAACATCCGTTCATCCGGAACAACTGCTTGCAATGGTAAACTCAATTCAATGGCACGTTTTGGCGTATCTGCTGTTTTCCAATTGCCTAAATGTGGATAAATCCCGATCGTAAATTCGTGAATCCCTTGGTCTGCGATCGGGTCTGGAAATTCAGAACCCCGCAATAGAGAAATACGAATTTCATTAGGTTTATGATCATAGCGTTTATAGTCATAGCCATGTTTACGATCGCACAGAATACTCACGCCATACTGTCCATCACTCATACTCGCCCACCGCAGCCCCGGCACTTCCCACATCGCTCGTTCTGCCTCAGTCGTGGGAGTTGTAGTCCGATCGGCAACGCCACAAGCTGCTTCATAGGTAACAAATTTTACATCTAAATTGATAGGGAATGCCGCCTTAACAAAGACATGCTTTTCCTGCCAATCAATATAGTTTTTGATTTCGAGAATAGGAGAATGTTGAGTCAGAGAATAGGTTTGGGTGAATGTAGAATTACCGATTGTTCGAGTGACTTGAATCCGCGATCGTAAACAATGGTGCTCCACATAACGAATGTCCTCAAGTTTGGCATCAGGTAATGGAAAATCTTGATACTTCGGATTAATGTTCCACGCATCCCAATACTGTCCTTCGTCGGTGAAACTCTGAAGTTGATTACTCTCACCGCCCATCACATCCCGTTGATTTTTCTTATCAAATAGCGTTTTAATATTGCCTGTTCTAGCGCTAATCTCAACCCTTAAAAACTCATTCTCTAGGGTGTAATATTCGCGACCTTCCACAGATTCGATCGCAGGAACATCCATTCTTGGAACCGCCCAATAGCAAGCATATCCGAGAGCTGGCACATCTGGAACGATCGCCTTGATAATACAAACTTGTTGATCTCCGGTATATTTAAAAACTGAATGAGTCTCAACCGCCCCACCCTCAATAGTTTGAACTTGCCAATAGGGCGAAAGATCTTGGGTCGGAGTCGCCGCAATTAACACACTAACCAAGTGCGATCGAGTCCAATTATTAGAATTAAATACCACAATCAACCGAGCCTCAGGATGGGGAGCATCGATTAGTGCAATTGAATTCAGAATCCGTTCTTTTGCATTATTGATAATACAATCCGTATCAATTAAAACCCGATCGGAAAATCGGTTAGCCGTGGGATAAACGTCACGAATAGATGTTCCCGGCAAAATATCATGAAATTGATTAAATAGCGTTTTCTTCCAAGTCTTTTCAAGCTCAGCAGCCGGATAGCTGAAACCCACGGTCAATGCCGCCAAAGACGACCAAAGTTCCGCCTCATAAAGCGCATTCTCGCAATCCCGATTGTAAGCTTTTTGATCCGCATGAGTGGTGTAACAACCTCGATGGAATTCTAGATATATCTCGGAGGATCCCCCTAAATCCCCTACGCCCTTTACTGCGTAACACTGTGCGAACGGGCAGGCTACGCCAAAGTTAAGGGGGGCTATGAGGTGTTGTGAATCATTGATTGGTTTCAAACCATCTTCTTCAACACTCAGATCCCCCATTACCATCCGGTCCGTGCTCATAGTCCGGCCCCCCCTTACTAAGGGGGCTAGGAGGATCTCCGAAATCTCATCCAAAAATGTCTCAACCGTCGTAAATTCAATCACCGGGAATACAGGCGATCGCCCCCAACGCTGCAAAATCTCCAACATATCCCGTGTCGGACCACCACCATGATCGCCAACTCCGGGTAAATACAAACAATTTTGCAATCCCGATCGCGTCGCAAATTCCCAACAATAATCACTCATCTTAATCGGATCAACCCACTCCCCAATGGGCGCAGACATCAATGCCAATACCGTTGAACCATCCGGCGCACTCCAATTGAATACCTCATGGGGATATTTGGTCGTATCATTCCAACGAAGCTTTTGGGTGCCAAAGAAATCAATCCCACCTAACTTAAAAAACTGTGGTAATTGTCCACAAAACCCAAACGTATCCGGCAACCACGCCACCCGACTCATCGCCCCAAACTTCTCCGCATAATATCGCTGACCATACAAGATCTGCCGTGCAATAGACTCACCCCCAATCAAATTCATCTCCGGTTCCACCCACAGCCCACCGATTGTTTCCCATTGCCCCGATCGCACTTTAGATTGGATTTTCGCAAATAGTTCAGGTCGATTCTTCTCAAACCATTCATACAGAACAGGAGTAGTATGTCCAAAAATTAAATCAGGAAAATCCTCCATCAAATTCAACGCAGAAACAAACGTCCGTTCCGCCGCCTTCCAAGTCTCATCCACAGTCCAAAGCCACGCCAGATCCAAATGAGCATGACCTAAACATTTAATTTTATATTGCTTAATCCGATCGCTCCATTCCATCAACACCAATTGAATCGCCGCCAAATCATTCAAATCATCTAACGCACTCAATTTACTCGCTAAAACACAAACCTCACCCGGATAAAATACCGTAAGAAATTTCCAAACAATCTCCACCTCATCCGCCACAAAACCAGCATCCGCCGCCCCATCCGCCGCCTCAAAAACCAAGGACGATCGCATCAATGCCCCAATGTCATGCCCCGGACTCACCAGCTTTAACCGAACTTCAATAGTTTCATGACTCGCGGCAGGACTCAACACGACCCGACAAGTATGATCAAACAAATCCCCGCTCTGAAGCAGAACTCCCGCTACAAACACATCCGCCCTCTCCGCCCACCACGTCAACCCAAGCCGCGCAATCATTCCCGCACAAGACTCAGGCAGCGTGACGTGCTGTATTAATTCAAATGATTCTCGTCCCTTAGCCCAAGCAATCTGCCCCTTCTCATTCAATGAAACCGGAGCGCCATCGACCGAGCGCCAACCCGTCATTACATCCACAACACACCGCGATCGCAACCGCCCCACCAACTCTTCAAGAAAACCCATCACCGACCCAACAGAAAAATCAACTTTGTCATAGTTTGTCATACTACGTTACATATCCTGTCAAGCAAAAGCGCGTAAACTAAAGAGGCAATACAACTCTCAAAAATCTATTCAATTCACCCCTCTAAATTCACCCTCCCCCAATTCTCCCATGGCAGCCGATCGCCCTTACCAAAGTCATCTTTTGAGTTTTCTAAACCGTCAACTCCAGACCGCCAAGGATAAAACAGGAATAATCTGGCGCACGGTGAAACTTTCTGTTTCCACAGCACTAGCGATCGGCGTTCAAGCCATCATGTATCCGATTTACGCCGTGATTCAAGCCGCTGAACTCGTGGGAAAACAAATTCAATCCGCAGATGGCCTCATCGGATGGTTACGATCGGGCCAATCCAACCCAACTACAAATCTGGTTCACCTTACCAGTGACGCGCCCCTCAACAGCGTCTTAACCGCCCTAACCCAAGGCCAGATCACTCAAACCACCGTAGGGACTGCCGATGCCCTTACCGTGGCCCTCGCCTCCGGCCTCACCATTCAAGGCTTAGCATCTCGGCTGAGCGATCGACGCGTTGGCTTGGTAACGAGGGATCAACAAGTTTTAGATCTTCTTTCAGACACCCAAGAAGCCCAGCTTCAACATCGCATTCGTTACGAGATTGCTATGTACTTGCGTTGGGTCCGATCGCAAACCTTACAACCATCGAGCGCACAAATATCCGCATCATCACCCGCAAGGTTACAAACAATCACGGCATCCGATCGGACTTCTTGGATTCAAACCTTTTGGACTTGGATCGTTCGGAGTCAAGCCTTTTTGAGCAGTCCAAGACAAACTATCGAACTTCCTCCAACCGCCCAACCTAAACTTTCTCCCATCACCATTCCAACCCTCTGGACCAATCCATCATCCCTGGGCTTCTTTTCATTACTCAACCTCCAAGATTTACCTAATCTACAAGAGCTACCCAACCTAATCCACGCGGCCTTACGCTATTTTTTCGGGCCTTCGCGCCGATACTACATTCGCGGTGATAATCAAACTCGCTTAACCGACGAGACCTGGTTCAAGCTTGAAACCTTCTGGGGCACTCCGCCGATCGCAGCACTTCAAGGTGCAAACCCTCAAGCCCCAAACCTTCAAGCTCCAAATTCCGATCGTAAAACATCCCCAATCACCGCCATGTCCCTCAGGGGTGGAACTATCCCAACCCCAACAAATTTACTGGTTAAACCCCGCATCATCAGTCGATCGCCCGCACCGATCGCATTGAACAAATCCTCTAGTAGTATCTCTACTACCTCTTCTGTCCAAGAACACGACAGTACACTCATCCAGAACAATCTAGTCAAAAAATCCACCGCTGGCACCAAACACAGCCCAGACTGGCTAGAAGCAAAATCCGTTGATCTCGGCTACAAAAAAAACTGGGCCGATCGCTGCATCGGATGGCTTGATTGGACTTTAGTGAAAATTGAGCAAACTTTCTTAACAATTTGGCAAGCTCTAGTCACTCTGTTTCAAAGTCGATAACATTCCAGGTTAAGATACATTTCATAGATCAAACCGATCAAACCCATCTCAAACTCTTCTTGGAGTATTTAGCCATGCTTACCCTCAAAATAGTTGTTAATGTCATTGTGGCAATGTTTTTGTTGATGTTCATTTTCGGTCTCCTAAACAGCGATCCATCACGGAACCCCAACCAACGTGACCTTGAGTAATTACTCATATTGGTTGATGAAAAAGCTATTCGCTATCGTGACAGACAGTTATTGGGTTGGTTCTGAGACTGAACTAAAGAGCAGATCGTTCACAGATTTATCTTCATAAGATCACTGTACGATCGGCCTTCAGTTGAGCCTTCAGCCCTTCCTTAGCTGTCTTATTTTTTGTGAGACATTTTCTATGCCCTATCCGGCTGTTTTCGCTGACTTGCTCAAGACCCCAGAATTCTTGTCGCAAACGCCCCCCGCCCTGACCCAAAGTGTGGCCCAAAGTGCGCCCAATTTAGCACTCCCCTCATTGTCAGAGGCACCTCAGCCCATCAGCCCACGTAGTGACATAGTCCCCCCAGCAATCTCCTCGATCGAAATTCCTCCCAATTCCGATCGTTCCAGCAGCCCGATGCCTCCGACTACGGAAACTCCCGCATCTACCAGTCAAAAAACTCCCCCCGTTCCAATCCCAGCCGTTCCCACCGTCCCGTTGCCCAGCGCAATTCAACCACTCGCCGCCGATGGCATGATTGAACTCAAAGCGGATCGACAAACCTACGACGATCGCCGCCAAATTTTTACTGCTGAAGGCAATGTTTTTATGCGGTTTCGTGATAGCCAAGTCAAGGCCGATCGGCTTCAAGTTAACCTTGTCAATCGTTTCGCGGTGGCTGAAGGAAATGTAACCTTCGTTAGAGGCTCGCAAGTCCTTCAAGGCGATCGGTTCGACTATAACTTTGTCCAAGGGGACGGAAGCATTCGCGGGGCTAAAGGAGAAATTGCAACCCAAAGCACCCAAGACCTCACTGACTTCACCACGCCCCTCAGCACCGATGTGTCAGCCAGTTCCACCATCGGCAAATCCATCAGCGATCGTATTTACCGAAATCAACCCGCCACCAAGATTGACAGCCGCATTGGTGCAGAACTAGTCGTCGGGAGTGACTTTTCGTCTCTAGGGCAACAGGGGCAAGGCGGGCGAGGCTTTCGCCGATTGCGGTTTGAGGCAGATTCAGCAGAGTTCTTTCCGGACGGTTGGGATGCAAAGAACATCCGGATTACCAACGATCCCTTTTCGCCCCCCGAGTTAGAACTGCGTGCCCGATCGGCGACCTCCCGCAAACGATCGATTTACGAAGATGAAATCCTACTTGACAAGCCCCAACTCGTCTTTGACCAACGGTTCAAGCTTCCCATTCCCCGTAATCGGGTGCTGCTGGATAAGCGCCCTAAAAGAGATGTACTGCGAATTTCTCCAGGCTATGACAGTCTCGATCGGGGTGGACTTTACATTGAGCGGGGGTTTACCGTTGTTGCATCCCCTAATTTTTATTTAGATATCACTCCAGAACTTTACCTACAACGAGCATTTAACAGCAGCAACGTCATCGATTGGTTTGGCGCAAAAGCAACAGTAGCCGCCAACATAGGACGAACTCAGCTCAGTGCAGCCCTCGAACTAACCAGCCTCGACATAACCCAATTTGAACAGCGCTTCCGGGGAAACCTGCAACTTCTCCAGCCGATCGGCACCCACACCCTCGCCCTCCAAGGAGCCTACCGTAAACGCCTATTCAACAACTCCCTAGGTTTCCAAGATGTCCAAAGCAGCATCGGTGGACTCCTCTATTCTCCCAATATTGCATTGTGGGACACGGGCATAAATCTCAGCTATCAAGTGGGCTATCAATACATCAATGCTGATACCGATCAGGCTAACCTATTAAAACCGGGTCGCGTAAATAACCGAGTCAACTTACAACGGTATCAAGCCGCCGCCGCCCTTAGCCGCTATTTTCGACTGTGGCAAGGGGTCGGTCTACCCCAAACCCAAACTGAAGGAATGCGCTACACCCCCGCGCCCGTTGTGCCTTATCTCGATTTCATCATAGGGACAACAGGGGTTGCATCGTCTTACAGTAGTGGAGATGTCCAAAATAATGTGACCTTTAGTGCCGGATTCAATGCTCAATTGGGCCATTTCTCAAAACCTATCTTCGATTACACGGCAATCAACTTGACCTATTCGCAAGCCATTAGAACCGGGAGTTCACCCTTTTTATTCGATCGGGTTGCAGATACAAAAATCTTGTCAGGCGGGCTTACCCAGCAAATCTATGGGCCAATTCGCGCTGGATTTCAGACCGCATGGAATGTAGATACCTCTAAAGAAATTAGTACGGATTATTTCCTAGAATATAGTCGTCGTACCTATAATCTACGGCTACGCTATAACCCCACTTTATCCCTGGGATCGATTAATTTAGTGATTAGTGATTTTAACTGGGATGGTGGTTCTGAAGGGTTTAAGGGGACTGGCGTTGTTAGCAATGGTGTTAGTCCCTAACGATGTTAGTCCCTAATATTCTGGCTCAATACTCCACTGAATCTCAGTTAGTATGCTCTGGCTAATATGTTGGCACAACTACTTATCCGATCGAGAATTCGTCTACACTCAGATTAAAGGGTGGTAGATACTGAAGTTGAAGTAACTTACAGGTACAGTAAATTATTTAATTCTCATTGATTCTATGGATTTTGAATATGGTTTATCAAACATTGCCTGCCTGGACAAACGCCCAACCTAACCCAGAACGTCTGACTAAGCGAGATGCCGAGGCGCTGCTCCAGCACTACAGTTTTGATCTGGGAAATCGTCCCTTGCAAGTACTATTGGCCGAATGGCAAGCGCTTTTTGCCCTAGATTGGATTAGGTTGGCAGTGATTGAAGCTCTGTATTTGGGACGATATAAAGCTGTATCTGTCGAACAAATTTTGCGCCAGTGGGTTAGACGGAACCAACCTGCGACTCACTTTAGCTATGAGTTTGAACATTTAGTTTGCGATCGGTTTCCCCGGACCTTGCTCCCGGATACAGGATTGATCAACAACAAGCCAGCAATTTCTCGCTTAGGTTGGTTCCCCGATCATGTTCCGGGCTGGATGGTTCTAGCTAAAAGAATTCAGGCCGAACGACTTGAAGCACTAGACAAAGAAAACTTAAATGACTTTGATAACAAGTTAGTGACGGATTTCTTATAGTCCTAAATCTCAAATTAGGGTGTTACTTACCCGAAGAACAACTAGTGTCATGTCATCGGTGTTTGAATTGCCAATGCCAACAAACTCTTGAACTTGGTCAAACAGATAAGCCAAAATTTCCTGTGGGTCAGTATAGCGAAGTGCCGCGCGACGAAAGGCTTGGATGAGGTTTTCTTCATCAAACTGAACCCCCATCGGATTCGCTGCTTCCGTAAATCCATCGGTGTAATAAATAATTAAATCCCCCGGAAAGAGTTGAATCTGACAGTCTTGATAAGACGTATTCGCATCCAATCCAATTAACATCCCTAGGGTATCCAGTCGTCCGATCGTATCAGTGGCCGATCGCCAGACAAATGGAGGATTATGGGCTGCATTACTGTAGGACAGGATTCTAGTTTTGGGATCATATTCAGAATAGAACAACGTCACAAAGCGATTAGAGTTTTCTAAATCGGCATACATGACTCGATTTAAATGCTGCAAAATCTTTGCCGGACTGTGACCATTCAAAACCTCAGCCCGTAACATCCCTCGGGTCATGGTCATGATCAAACCCGCCGGAACACCCTTCCCCATCACATCTCCGATCGTCACCCCCCATCGCCCAAAATTATCAACCGTTTGGCCCAAGGAACCCGCCGGAATAAAATCATAATAGTCACCCCCCACTCGACTCGCCGTTTTACATCGCGCCGCTAGTTGAATTCCTTCGATCGTGGGACAGTTCCGAGGCAACAAGCGGTTTTGGATGTCTGCTCCAATTTCAAGCTCTCGATCGAGCCGTTCTTTTTTACGCAATTCAGTCGTGAGTTCGTCATTATCGATCGCCACCGCTGTTTGGTCGGCCACAAGACGCACTAACTTTTGACGCTGCTCAGTCCAGGCATAGTTCGGATCACGACTAAAGACAAAAAGCCGACCCCGTTCGTGAGTTCTAGCGACAATTGACGTTCCGAAAACCTGGATTTCTTCCCCTAGAGTTTGAATCATTTGCTGATCAAGAGATGCGATCGCTGCCGGAAATTTGATCAACGCTTCGGTGGGCTGAAGCTTCGCGATCGAGGTGGTGATTTGTCGGGCAGCACGCTCGAAAGCTTGACGAACTTCTTGGCCCCAACGTGGGTCTTGACAATGGATTTGCTCTAATTTCACTTGGCCATTACGAAACATAATCAACGCCCCGCCATCAGCATCCGTGACACGGGAAGCCATCATGGGGATAAGTTCTAAAAATTGGTTGAGATTGTTAAAGCTGCGCAATGCAAACCCAAGAGAACTCAATAAATCCTGAATTTTAGTTTGCTCCCGACTCAGACGGGCAACTAATTCTTTAAGCGCCAGAACAGAGGTGCCATCTAAAGAATTAGTGAGGGCATTGGAACGATCGGTTAAAGAACGGGAGTAAGGAATAGAGGTCATGAGTTAGTGAGAGATGATAAAGAGCGATCGTCCACTCGACCTATCGAACGAAGGTGTTGAATGGTTACAGAAGCTATGGAGACTAACTATAGCCGACTATATCTCCAGCGATTCAACCCAGGTAAATAAGATTGATGCTAGGGGCTGATGCTCAAGATCCCCCAATCCACAGCAGTATACACAGGTCATTTACAATTGACAGTGATTTAGATCGTGATTTTTGGACTTTATGGTGAAACTCTACCTAGATCAGACCAAAGAATTTGTTTCCTTCATAGAATCTAGTGGAAGAGAGATTTTCGACGAGGTGCTGAGACGATCGAGCATCCCTATAAATTCCCGTTCAAAGGTGACTTGCGCTCGGTTAGTGGTCCCGCCGAGATAAAGCTGCCCTTTTTCATAAAGTCCCCAAACCTGAGAGTGAGACACATAGCTCATCAATACGCTGACCATCATCAAGGCAAAGCCCAGATAGACCACAGGAATACCAGGATCGGCCTTGATTTGTAGTCCTGTACTGCCGACGACATCAACAATAGTAATTTTTACCCCCTTCACATCCACCGACATTCCTTTTCGGACCGTAGAAATCAGTTTTCCATCCATGCCATAAACTAACACCAGCCCCTGCATGTCTTTCACAATCAGCGACACGCCATCGCTACCATCGGGCTTGATGGGTACAAATGTCCCCCAAAGACGACCGTTGGGAATCTTTAACTTGCCAACAGGAAAATTTAGGACGGGGCTGTTGTTGAATTTGAGAGCAATCCCAGCAATAGACCAATCGGCCTGATACATGGTGATGCCTTTGTAGCGCATTGGCTCATTGACATGAATGGTTTTACGATCGACTTCTTTACCCGCTTCATCCAGTACGGAGAGATCCGAATAGAACTGATCAATTTCCCCAGTGGGCAGA
>JAYUEW010000182.1:0-15148 GCA_043739045.1 Synechococcales cyanobacterium | reverse complement strand
TCAAACAAAAATCGATCGCGCACTTCAGCAATATTTTGGTCCAAGAATTCCTGACTTTTCTGAGTTCCAAAGGCGCGTAGTTGTTGCCACTGTTCGGGTTCTGTGGTTGTAGATACCACCATCAAGGCATCCTCGGGGATCACGTTTGACCCGATCGGAAGACTGCCCGGTGCGAAATTGGACCGAGTGAGCGCCCAGAATGCAATGCTACCTCCTGCAATGAGCGCAATGGTCCCACCGATCGGCAAGAGCAAAGGAGGAGTTATAAGTTTTTTCAACAAAGTTAGCGCGTTCATTACAAGAAAAAAGATCGGGTTAATTTAGATAGAAGTTAGGTCGATTGAGTTACATATTGAATTAGATATGGCAATAATAGTTGATTACTCAGATTTTGGTGATCCCGCCCTCCAGCCCCTAAGCTTGGGAAGTCAGAGGAACAATCACAGGCCACAGAATTGGGGTTTAGGGAAAAAACACTAGCGCAACATTTAAGGATCAGTGTAGCAAATTCAAGGAAAGTACGATCGTCTGATCCCCACCTCTAAAGTGGGAAATTCATGGCATTGAAACTACCAAACTTCAAACGATCGAGTCATCAACTTGTCTTCAATTTCTCGAATGAACTATGCAAATTAAATAGAATAATTGAATTTAGTATGATCCCTTACATTATTTATCAAGATTTGCCACAAGAGCCTAAGCAATCGAATAAAAACATTACGAATTCAAGGTCTTTCCTGAGAGGTACTGTAGCCTAATCCTCAGGATGGATTAATACTTCACCGATCGGAATAAATACAGGGAAGTAATCCCTTTTTTAGGAGTCACCAATCATGACCATTCGAGTAGCAATTAATGGATTTGGCCGGATTGGCCGCTTAGTTTTCCGGGCTGGATTACAGCATCCTGAAATAGAATTTGTTGGAATTAATGATCTCGTCCCACCGGATAACCTGGCTTATTTGCTCAAATACGACTCCACCCACGGAACCTACGCGGGACACCTAAAGGCGACGGAAAACGGGCTTCAAATGGGCGATCATTTTGTCCCCTGTAGCGCCATTCGGAATCCTGAAGAACTTCCTTGGGGCAAGCTCAATGCGGATTATGTTGTGGAAGCAACGGGATTGTTTACAGATTTTGAGACCGCTGGAAAACACCTCAAAGCCGGAGCAAAGCGGGTGATTATCTCTGCACCCACGAAGGATCCAGATCGGGTAAAAACCTTGCTTATGGGCGTAAATCACACTGAGTTTGATCCTGCGACCCATACGGTTGTTTCCAATGCAAGCTGCACCACCAACTGCCTCGCTCCGATCGCAAAAGTAATCAATGACCACTTCGGTCTCACTGAAGGACTCATGACCACGGTTCATGCCATGACCTCGACTCAGCCCACGGTCGATGGACCCAGCAGCAAAGATTGGCGTGGCGGGCGCGGCGCAGGGCAAAACATTATCCCATCGTCCACCGGAGCAGCCAAAGCCGTGGCCCTCGTGCTTCCAGAACTCAAGGGCAAGCTGACGGGCATGGCCTTCCGGGTGCCAACTCCTGATGTTTCAGTGGTGGATTTGACCTTCAAAACTGAAAAAGCTACCAGTTATAAAGAGATTTGTGCAGCCATGAAAGCCGCATCAACAAATGGACTTGCGGGTATTTTGGATTACACCGATGAGCAAGTCGTATCCACAGATTTCCGAGGCAATCCCCATTCCAGCATTTTGGATGCGGGCGCGGGTATGGAGCTGAACGATCGGTTTTTCAAAGTCGTGGCTTGGTATGACAACGAGTGGGGCTACTCAAATCGTGTAATTGACTTGATTTTGCACATGGCCAAATGTGATGGCTTAATTAAGGCGTAGGTGAATTAAGGCGTAGGTGAGGGGTAGCACCGATCGCTCAGGTGCGTTTTCTAGATGTTGGGAATTCACCTGAGCAAGATTTCAGATAAAAATTACAAGAATATTGGATAATTTGGGAGGTCTTTTTTTCTGCACCCCATGCTTAGCTTTATTCGTCAAATTCGTTGGGCGGTCGTATTTTTATCCATCGGCGTAACGATCGCCTTTGTCGGTGGCTGTTATGCCTTGAAAAATACGACAATTCCCTCCACTGTGGCACTACTGATTGGGGTGCCGATGAGTGTGGTTGGGTTGGGGTTAAAGGGGACAGAATTGCCACCCGTCCCGATCGTGGTTCCGGCTCCAGAGGTGGATGCTGTTCGGAGTAAGGCGACCGAGACCCAAAATCAGATTATTTTAGATGTGACTCGTTATCAGTATGGGATGTCGGTTCATTTAGAACCTGTGCTAGAGAAACTGGGTTTAGAATCGGAAGAAGACAACGAGCATCCAACCTTGCTGAGTCTAGAAGAAGCAGCGATCGGCGATAATTACGCTTTGGTTTTGACCTTTGGCTCGCTGGAAATCCCCAATGAAGTATGGCAAGAAAAAGAAGAACAAATGACAAAGTTCTTTGGTCCCGGTGTGAAGGTGACCACTAAAGAAGTGGTGAAAAATAAGAAATTTGCAGTGACGATCGTAACGGTTTAGATCGCGATTTAGATAATCTCTAAGAGAGTATTTGAAAAGTGGGAAGTTGTGACAGAGACCCGATCCCCCTAAATCCCCCTTGGGAAGGGGGACTATGAGTTAAATTCTAGTTCTCCCTTTTTAAAGGAGTTAGAGGGATCGGGTCTTTTGATGCCAACGATTGCTCCAATGCCAATTGACCCAATCCCATTAATGAATCTTCTAATGTTAGTACTGGAAGATTCTCAATTTCCCAAACCTTCAACACGATCATATATTCATAAAACGCTTGCAACGTGCACCAGACAAAGCCCGCACGTCCATCCCAAATTCCGCCCAATATAAAATACATATAGAACCAACGCAACATAGGCCGAAAGGGAACGCGCTGCGATAAATCTTTTAAGGCATGACGACGATCGATTTCACTCTTCCCAAATACCAAATCACGCCACTTCACTCGACCATGTTGTAATTGTTTTACCGTTTCTTTTGCTTCATCAGTAGAGTAAGTATTATGCTTGTCAAACCACCGCTCAAAGCCTTTGCCTTGAGTAAAGTGTGAATAGGTTGCTCTAAGATAACCCGTTGTGCATTCGCATTCTTCGCGTTCAGTATGACCATAGTCGCTAAACCAAACCTTTTGCTTATCAAAAAGTCGCATTTGATAGCGTGGATATTGCGTACTGTATTTAATCCAGGTTCCCATAAACATCACACGCTCTGCGGCAAAGTATCCACCATGTTTAGGATTGGCTACGGTTTCGCAGCATTCACTAAATAACTCGGGTGTCATTCGTTCATCGGCTTCTAAAATATAGGCCCAGTCATAGCGTGTTTCCACTTCTCGAATCATCCAAGTGCGTTGTAATCCATGGCTTTCAAATTTATGGGGAATGACTCGCACAGGATACTTTAAACCATATCTGCTGGCAATCTCACAGGTCCGATCGCTGCTTAACGAATCAACCACTACAATATCTAAAGTATTAGTTTCAATGTTCGATCGGCACGCAGACTGAATAACCGATTCAATGCAGGGCGCAATGTCGAGTTCTTCATTAAAGGTCAAAATATAAATTGAGAAGCTCATAAGACCTTTCCAGGAATTAAACTAATCCAAAAAAGAGGGTAAAATACCATTCTGTATTGTTACGATCTCATGAAAAACTCAGTCAATTATATCGAATATATCGAAAGCTCTCCTCACTTTGACTCTCATTCCAATCTCCGTTTTTTTAGGGCCGACTAGGTGGCATTGATACAGGGGGAGATGCGATCGGGGGAACTGTGGGGGGAACTGCTGGCGTAACTGTGGGAGTGGGGGCGGGCGGCGCGAGAATAGCCGCAGAGGCTTTACAGGTCGCCACATCAGGAGTTTGAATTTGAACCGTGATAGTTTTGTATGCGGGGACTTTTAATAACTGCCCAATCACCAACTTGGCCCGATCGTTGGCCTGAGTCAGAATGCCTTTTTCACAGGCTGCATCCGTAATTTTTAACAGTGCTTTTTGCTGAGCCAGGGTTTGCAACTGTGGCGCAACATCTGGACCCAACCCCAAAGCCCCTCGGCTGTAGTCGTAAACACTCGATCGGCTCACATCAATTTTGCTGTCCAACAACTTGGGCATCGGAAGGCGCACCGTCAACACATCGCCCACCGCCTGCACATCCGTCAGCCCGATTTTGCTCAAGTCAATTCCTGCCCGCACTTCGCCATGAGCAATATAAAGCAACTTTGTCGAACCAACTACTAGGCCGCCCATGGTGGCATCTTGTTGCGTCGGAACTACGGCTTCCATAGTGAAAATTGCAGTGGTTAATTCACTGGAATCCTTAACTTGCTTCACTACAATGGATCTCACATCAATTTGGGGGGCAGGCTGAGGCTGGGTGGTCCAAGACGTAATTTGTTTGCGCAACCAATCCCCCGAAATGCCGATCGTCAACAAAATTACTAAGCCCAAAATAAATGTGCTAAGTGACGTAACGAGTCCCAAAGTTTTAAACAAAAGTCCCCAAATCGATCGGTTTTCGGGTCTATTTACGCTCGCCGTCTTGTAGCTGGTTCGGGCGGGTCTGGAAGATCGCATGATAAATACTAGTGAAAAACAAAAGCCGTAGATGTGCGTGTATTGTAACCAACTTCCTCGATCTTGAACGGCCTTGAGTTGAATACAAGTTCATTAGATTGAACAAACGAACTTACTAATTCGTTCCATACCCCGCTCGATCGTTGTCATATCCGTCGCATAGGAAGCCCGAATGTGATCGTCCGCCCCAAAGGCAATACCGGGAATCACCGCAACTTGATAAGCCATCAGCAACTTATCGCAGAACGCCAACGAACCCAGACCCGTTTTACTAATATTGATGAAGGTGTAAAATGCGCCATCCGGTTTCAAACAAGACAACCCCGGAATTTCGTTTATCAAATCATAAATTCCCTGACGACGCGCCGTAAATGCCGTCAACATCTCCTCAACACAGTCCTGAGATCCCTCCAAGGCTGCGATCGCCCCATATTGCGCAAAGGTACAAACATTAGACGTACTTTGGCTTTGTAACGTCGTAACCGCCTTAATCAAGTCCAATGGACCCGCCACGTAGCCAATTCGCCAGCCCGTCATCGAATAAGCCTTTGCAAAGCCGTTGCTGATAATCGTCCTGTTGAACATCTCTTTGCTTACCGCCCCAATGCTCATTTGCTCGGTGCCATCGTATAGCAGGCGTTCATAAATTTCGTCCGACACTACAATCAGATCATGTTCAATCACAATGGCCGCGATCGCCCGCAATTCATCAGGACTGTAAACCATCCCCGTCGGGTTTGATGGCGAATTCATGATCAAGACCCGAGTGCGCGGGGTAATAGCTTGTCGCAGTTGTTCGGGTGTTATTTTGTAACGAGATTCGGGCGTGGTACACACAATCACGGGAGTTCCAGTCGCTAGCTTCACCATTTCGGGATAACTCACCCAAAACGGAGCCGGAATAATCACCTCATCGCCTTCATCTAGGAGCGCCAGGAAAATATTAAACAGCGAATGTTTACCGCCATTAGTGACGACGATGTTTTCGGGTTTGTAGTCTAGCTGATTATCATGGTGGAGTTTATGCGCTATTGCCTCACGTAATCCCGGTTCTCCAGCGGCGGGACCATAGCGAGTTTTGCCCGCATTCAAAGCCGCGATCGCAGCATTTTTGATATGCTGGGGCGTATCGAAGTCCGGCTCTCCAGCGCTAAAGCTACAAATATCAATCCCATCTCGTTTCATCGCCTTTGCCTTGGCATCGATCGCTAAGGTCATGGAGGGGGTAACGTGTCCAATCCGGGCTGCCAACTTCATAATTCCAAAACTCACCGAAACATATGTTGATCGTTTGTCGATCGTTGTTCATTATGGTTCTAATGTAGCCTTAATGAAAGCCTAATCTTGGACCGTTTTTTGAATGTCATCACTTCACTACCAGCGGGCTTGGATTACTCTTGCCCCAAAAAATTTCTCAAACGCTTGCGAATTCTACAGTAATCTGCTCGGAAAACCTCCGGATCAGACGTTAATGCGATCGAATCAACTGATCTACGCTGAATTTCACCTTATCGGATTCAATCTGGGAATCTATGCTCCAAAGTCTCAGCCCGAATCTTCCGGCTATTCGCCCCTTTCGATGTGTTTTCAAGTAGATGATTTGGAAGCCGCGATCGAATTGATCACAAATCTAGGTTATCCGCCACCGGGGGAAATTGTCACCGCATCCCATGGACGAGAAATTTACGCATTTGACCCGGACGAGAATCGATTGATTTTGTACCAAGCTAAAATCCGATCGTAAAGCGACGTACACTGATTCTTAAAAATACTGTTGAAAATTCGCGTTGTAAATCTTCTTAGTCCTCACTCACTCACGGATTATTCCCCATGACCTCCGATCGTCGCGAACAACAACACCCGCTCTACGGCAGTGATCGTCAGATCGTCAACACGATTCTTTCTGGCGAGCCGACGGACTTAAATTTAGCTGAACTCGCCCGCCTCAAAATCCGTTACCGAGGCTTTCCCGGTGCAAGGGATATTCAAAAAGATCTCGACAAAACGCTCGCCAATTGGCAACTGACAGAAGAACAGCTCTTCGATAAAACCCGTGAACTCCACAACAGTATGCGTCTGTATACCGTCCGTGGCCGCCGCGAAACGGAAGACTGGAGCTAAACCCCCGGAGCTAAACCTGGAGCCAAACCTGGAGTCAAACCTGGAGCCAAACAATGCAACCCTGCGTCATTCCGCCAACCTTAAAACCAGGCTCTCGTTTAGTGGCGATCGCACCCAGTGGAGCCGTCCGAGATCCCGCAGCCTTTCAACCGGGACTAGATTTGTGGCGATCGCGAGGCTATGAAGTGACCTTGGCACCGGGCTGGGACGATCGTTATGGCTACTTAGCTGGAACCGATGCAGGTCGGCAGAATCAACTCGCAATGGCATTAAAAGATCCAAACTGCGATGGAATTCTCTGTATTCGGGGCGGCTGGGGGGCGGCGCGGCTGCTGGAAAATTGGCAGATGCCGATCGATATTGATTCTCCCAAATGGCTCGTCGGCTTTTCGGATATTACGAGTTTGCTATGGGGATTGGCTTGCGAAGGAATTTCGGGTGTTCATGGCCCAGTTTTGTCAACTTTGGGGGATGAGCCACAGTCTAGCCACGATCGTCTTTTCAACTGGCTCGAAAACCACGAAATCGATTCCCTTCAGGGCACGGGTTGGAAAACCGGATCTGCAACAGGATTACTGCTTCCCGCCAATCTCACGGTTGCAACTCATTTGTTAAATACGTCCTATCAACCCGATCTCAATGGCATAATTTTGGCTCTTGAAGATGTGGGCGAGGCTCCCTATCGGCTCGATCGGATGCTGACTCATTGGCGAATGACCGGGGCGCTGAATAAGGTCAGAGGGATTGCCCTTGGACGGTTCAGTTCCTGCGAGGCTCCAGAGGGCTATCCGAGTTTGACGGTTGAGGAGATGTTGCGCGATCGTTTGGGGGATTTGGGGATTCCGATCGTGGCGGATTTTCCGTTTGGCCATGAAGGCGAAAATGCGGCGTTACCCGTGGGGGTTATGGTTCGATTAGATGGCAGTACAGGAACATTAGATTTTATCGGAGCGGGAAAATGAAGAATGAAGAATTAAAGAATAGTGAAATTACTCGATTTAATTTGTCGCCGATCGTTCGGATTACATTATTGAGTCTCTATTTGGCGTTGACGGTGCCATTACCCTATTTGGCCACGGCCACAAAGTCTGAAGTATCGAGTGAATGGTTATGGGGTGCGATCGCGATCGGTTTCGTTGGCCTATATGGTGCACTCTCAGAACGGGTACTCGTCGATGCAACCCAAATTCAAGTCACCTATCCTAAATGGTTTCCCTTTCGGCGCGGCTGGCAACTGGAGTGGTCGAAGGTGCGGGATTTAAAAGCTCGAAGTACAGGCCAAGGTGGATTGGTCTACTACTTTGTTAGCGATGATGAAAAAGGGTATTTGTTGCCGATGCGCATCGCAGGATTTGCCAGATTAGTCAAAGTAGTTCAAGAACGAACCCAAATTGATACCAGAGATGTGAAACCGTTGTCGCAGCCTTGGATGTATTTTATTTTATTTGTGTTGACGATCGTTCTGGGGTTAGTGGATGTGTGGGCGATCGTGGCTGCGAAAAGCATACAAAATCTTTAACTGTGAAAGTTAATTGGATCATTATGGGAAAACCTAAATTCTTTCCTCCCATTTTCACCCTTTTGCAAAATAAAGTCTACTACCTGCTAAAGCATATCTAGCTTTCGTCGCAAAAACCTAACTTGATACTGCCACAACATTACTAATCGAAATCATTAATCGGATGATCGTCATACCTCATAAAATCAAATCAAGATGAAATCACTGAGGGACTCTAAAATAGTTTGTATCAAAGGTCAAGAGAGATGATCTAATAAACTAGTGAACAGTGATGCTAAATTTCACGTTGATTTCATCTCCACCCATCAGGATACAAAGAACCACTAAAAAGGCTCTCAGTCCTCTTATGCTATCCCTAACGAAACATCCCAGCTTTACCTCACCCCTTTTTCCAGATATTACACAAGCATTAGGGATTGTTCCGATCGTCCGGCTTAATCATGTTGATCCGATCTGCCAAACCCATGAATTGTATTTAAAACTGGAATCCTGCAATCCTGGCGGCAGTATTAAAGAAAAGAATGCGGCATTTCTAATTCAACATGCTGAACAGAACAACATTCTTAAACCGGGCGGGACAATTATTGAATCGAGTTCGGGAAACTTTGGGATTGGATTGGCAATGATTGGGGCGGCAAAGGGCTATCGGGTCATCATTGTGATTGATGCAAAAACATCGGTAACCGTGCGACGAATGCTGATGGCTTACGGGGCTGAATTGGTGAATGTGCCATTGAGTGCAGCGGATGCTCAAGGCTCGATGCAGGTGGCACGGATGGAAAAAGCGCAAATTCTGGCGGACCAAATTCCCAATTCTTGGTATGTCTGTCAACACAAAAATCCGAATAATCCAGAGGCTCATTCACAATATACTGCACGGGAAATTGAGGCTGCATTTGGGGGTGCGCCGGATACGATCGTGGTGGGAATCAGTACCGCAGGACAAATCGGTGGGATTGCAAAATTCTTCCGATCGCGTTATCCAAAAACCCGAATTATTGCCGTCGATGTGGCAGGCAGCGCTATTCTCGGAACGCCTCGTCATTCTTACAAAATGACCGGATTGGGACTATCATTTGTTCCGCCGAACTTTTCCATTGATATGATTGATGCAGGGTATAGTATTTCCGATCGTCTTGCCTTTTCCGTATGTCATGCGCTGGGGAAACAAGAGGGTCTGTTATTGGGTGCTTCGACGGGGGCGATCGTGGCAGCGGCGATTGCAGATGCGCGAACTCAGCCTCAGCCTCAAACGATGTTGCTGTTGAATCCCGATCGGGGCGATCGCTACATGGAGACGGTTTATAATCCACAATGGCTCATGGAACAGGGCATTGATTTGCTAAATGGTGATGCTTTAACCCAGAGTATTCATGAGCTTGAATCTGTACTACTTCCTATCACTGCATAATTCCCAGGCTCAAAATCGGCATGAAATCTTCGACCACTCTTAACTCCGATACTAACTCCAAACCCATTACCCTTCTCGATCTTTGGCGCGAATTTCTCCCATTGTCTCTCAGTGATGTGACCATGGCTTGCGGTGATCCATTGCAGACTACAACCTTGGCCCATTTGCCTGATGCTCGGAATACAATTGCTGCCGTTGGCATTGCCCGGTCGATCGCCATCTTCTTTGAAAGCCCGATCATCATGATTCTTCATGCCTCGAATGCCTTAGCCCCCAATCCAGCATCGCGCAAAGCATTATGGCGGTTTGTATTGTTGGCGGGTAGCATTTTAAGCGGGCTTTTGTTCTGTCTGGCCTTGCCGTTTGTATTTCCAGTGGTCGCCGATCGGTTTCTCGGAATTCCACCCGCATTGTCACCCATTGCCCAACAAGTCTTGTTCTTAATGGGACCCTGGGCATTCGCAATCGCTTGGCGACGGTACTTTCAAGGGTTACTAATTTACCACGGCCAATCCAAAGCAATCGCACGGGCAAGTTTCTGGCGGTTAGGGACGATCGCATTAATTATGGGTTTGGGCTACGTCGGACGATCGCCGGGGGGACTATTAGCCGGATTTGCCATGGTCAGCGGAGCAATCATAGAAGCAGTAGTCGTAACAATTTCAGCAAGGCGTTCTGGAGTTACAAATTTGCCACCGCCGCCGACCGATCCAAAACTTCAGGCATTACCAACCAATCTCTCTCAAGTCTTCAAATTCTATAGTCCCCTCGCTAATTCCATGATGGTGGTGTGGGGCGGACGGGTGCTGTTGATAGGGATTTTGGCCCGATCGCAGGACTCGGCATTGGCATTAGCAACTTGGGCCGCGACTTGGGGCGTGGTAACGGTTATTTCTAATTCGACCCGAATGGTTCAACAAATCATTATTAAATATCGCCATCAAGTGTCCGATCGAATCCTTCTAAAATTCACCCTGACGGTCGGTTTGGTTTGTTCACTAGTGTTATTGATTATGGGCAATAGTACTGTGGGTGATGCAATGCTGACCGCCTTTGTCGGCAACGATCGGCCCTTAGTTGCCAGTATCAAGCCTGTCTTACAAATTTGTACAATCATTCCATTGTTGGTCGCCATTCAAAATGCAACCCAAGGATTTTTAGTCAGTGCTGGACGCACGGGAACGGTAAATCTTGCGACTTGGCTCGGAACAGGAATGTTATTACTTGTGGCCACGATCGCGGTCAATTCAGGAATTCACGGTGCGATCGCGGCAGCAATGGCGATGGTATTGGCGTTGTCAATTGAAATCACTTGTTTACTTTTGAAAAGTCGATCGCCATTTAAATAAGATTGCGATCGGATTCAGTTCTGATTATCTGAGCTTTTTGCCTACGACATAAAAAGTCTGATAGTCATTCCAAATGCCTTTTTTAGTATTTTTTGCTTTAAGTAATCGATCGAAACTTGCTTTGATCTCAGCCGTTGTTTCTGGAGGCAAATCGGGCAACGGGTCATTCTGGTGAAACCAAGTGCGTCCATCCCAAATTTGTTTTGCATTTTGCACGCTGATCCATTCACTTTGATCTACTGTATACACTTCAATATCTTCAAACCCTGCGGCCTGCATCAGGTCATAACATCGATCGATCGTCCCTAAGGGTTCATGCAAATTCGGTAAAGTAATCCCCTGACTTAGGCAAGCTTTCAGAATAAAAGGAGTCAGAAAAGCAGTCTCAGGATGGCAAGTAAATACAGTTAATCCGCCTGGTTTGAGCCACTTATACCAACGCTCTAAAGATGTGGGAATATCGGGGAAAAGGACAATAGAACTGGAACAATAGATTCGATCGAACTGTTCGGGTTCAGGATCGAATTTAGCTTCATCGATTTTAATCAATTGAACATTGGTTAATCCAGTCGCTGTGATTTTCTCCTGTGCTTTTTCTAGATAACTCTGAGTAATATCAATCCCAACAACTGAACCATTCTCACCAACTATTTCTGCGGCAGCGATCGCCACAAATCCCGTCCCAGTCCCCACATCAAGAATATTCTGTCCCAGCTCAGGTTCGGCATAATCTAGATGGTGTAAGGCCCGATCGCGGGTGAAGTCATTGTCGTAGTCAGATCTAGCAGTATAAAAGTTAGAAATTCGTTGTTGGTAGTGAGTTAGCATTATAAGCTTCGATATAAATTACGATCGTTATTTCTTAATACTATTGTCACTTGATACCACCAGTGCCATATCAGTCAAATTTATGCGACTGTTAAAGACGAACAATAATTTTTTTACGATCGCCATCACCCGCGCACCGGACTGTCAACCTAATGCGATACTCCATCACTCACACCACCACCTACAGATACAGCGAACCAGTGGCACTGCAAGCGCATACCCTGCGGCTCTGTCCGAGATCGGATAGTTGGCAAACTCTGGACAATTTTAAGTTGCAAATCACACCCACGCCCCTACAAACCTCAGACTATACCGATTTAGATGGCAATCGTTTGATCAAAGTTTGGTTCGATCCCCGGCTCAGCGATCGTCTTGAAATTGTAACAAATTCCCAACTTACAACCCATCAAGCCAATCCGTTTTCTTACTTGGCCGAACCCTACGCCATAAATTTTCCAATTGACTATCCGATTTCCCTAGCCACTCAGCTTCAATCCTATTTACGTCCATTGATTGCGATCGATCCGGTTGCGATGGAAATTGCCCAAGATCTAATGGTTGAAGCAGAAGACAACGTTGCGCGCTTTTTGATGTTACTGAATCAGAAAATCAATACTCATTGCCAGTATGCCGTGCGAGAAACAGGCCGATCGTTGCCGCCGGGATTCACTTGGCGATCGCGCAGCGGAACCTGTCGCGATTTTACCCTGTTGTTTATGGAAGTCTGTCGGGCTACGGGTCTGTCAGCGCGGTTTGTCAGCGGCTACCAGGAAGGCGATGTGGCGGCAGGGGACCATTATCTTCATGCATGGGCGGAGGTGTATTTGCCAGGTGCGGGATGGCGCGGTTACGATCCAACGCTGGGAATTGTGGTCAGCGATCGGCATATTGCCCTTGTGAGTAGCGTGGAAGCCAGCTATGCGGCTCCGGTCAGCGGTGGTTTTCGTCCGGTGATGGCCCGATCGACCATGGACTATCAATTGAAATTTGAAAGCCACGACTAAATACAAAATTAGATATAGAAAAGCAGAAGAGATTTTTAAGGTCTCTTCTGCTTCAGGATTAAATCCAATCACTAAGTTGATTTAGTGATTATACTTAGTGACTATTCTGGTGCATTTGCAGCAGCAGCTCTAACCGCTTCCGCTTGTTCTGGTTCAATCCCTAAACGAGTTAGGTTAATCCGGCCACGGTTATCGACTTCGCGGATTTTGACAATGACTTCATCGCCAACATTCACTTCGTCTTCCACGGTCTTCACGCGATAATCCGCAAGTTGTGAAATGTGGACCATACCTTCTTTGCCGGGAAGAAACTCAACAAAGGCTCCGATCGGAATAGTCCGCGTCACTTTACCGAGATAGACATCGCCTTCTTTAAGACGCTTGGTCATGCCTTCAATAATGGATCTCGCACGCATGGCTTTCGCGCCGTCGAGTCCAGAAATTGTCACGGTTCCATCATCGTCAATATCGATTTTGGTGGCCGTTTCTTCGGTGATGCTCTTAATCATCTTGCCGCCCGGTCCAATCACCATGCCGATTTGCTCTGGAGCAATCTTCAAAGTCAACATACGGGGTGCATAGGGTGACAGTTCATCACGAGGCGCATCGATCGCTTCCATCATCTTCTCTAGGATATGAAGACGAGCAGGCAATGCCTTGTTAATGGCGCTAGCAATCACGTCCATGGGCAATCCGGTGATCTTCATGTCCAACTGAATCGCCGTAATGCCGTCCTTTGTTCCAGCGACTTTAAAGTCCATGTCGCCTAAGAAATCTTCGATGCCTTGAATGTCACTAAGGACACGCACTTCATCGTTTTCTTTAATCAAACCCATTGCTGCCCCGCCGACGGGCTTGGTAATGGGAACGCCTGCATCCATCAGCGCCAAGGTCGAACCACAAACCGAACCCATGGAGGTGGATCCGTTAGAGGAAAGACATTCTGAAACAATGCGGATGACATAGGGGAAATCGACTCGGCTCGGTAAAACCGGAAGAAGTGCCCGCTCTGCCAAGGCTCCATGACCAATTTCCCGACGACCGGGCGATCGCATGGGGCGAGTCTCTCCGACGGAATAGGGAGGGAAATTATAGTGGTGCATATAGCGTTTTTCGCTATCTGGGCTGAGGTCGTCCAGTTCCTGTGCATCGCCAGGGGATCCCAGGGTCAACACGGATAGCACTTGAGTCAAGCCGCGATTAAATAAACCTGCGCCATGAACCCGCTTAGGTAATACGCCGACTTTGCAGGAAATTGGGCGAATTTCGTCGAGTTTACGACCATCAACTCGAACGTTGTCTTCCACCACTTGAGAGCGCATCAATTTCTTCGTGATGGACTTGAAGGTGTCTCCCACGACTTTGCTACTCGCTGCAACCGCCATCTTGACCGGGTGAGTATCATCAAGAGCTTCGATTTCAGTAACGATCGCCGCCTTCACTTCATCAAGGGCACCATCCCGTACGGCCTTGTCTTTTTCAAAGCGAGCCAAGATTTCCTTAACGGGCACAGTAGCACGCTCTGCAATGAACTGAATCAGAGTTTCGTCAGCAGCAGGTTGCTCCGCCGTGACTAGCTCGATGCCAAGTTCCTTAATCAGTGCGAGTTGAGCATTAATCAACTCACGAACCGCTTCGTAGCCAAAATCGATCGCCTCAATCATGTCAGCTTCAGGCAGCTCATTTGCGCCCGCTTCAACCATGATGATGCCTTCTTTGGTCCCAGCAACCACAAGGTCTAGGTCGCCTGCCAAAATTTCAGCGTAAGTCGGGTTTAGGATGAAATCATCACCCACTAAACCAACCCGAACGGCAGCCATCGGGCCATTGAATGGGATTTTAGCAAGTAAGGTTGCAATAGATGCTCCTGTTACTGCCAAGACATCCGGTGGAACTTTTTCATCCATGGACAATGTAGTCGCAATAATCTGAAGATCGTCGCGCATCCAGCCAGGGAACAATGGGCGCATGGGCCGATCGATCAATCGTCCGGTCAAAATCGCTTTTTCGGGGGGCCGGGACTCACGGCGTTGGAAGCTACCGGGAATGCGGCCTGCTGCATACATTCGTTCTTCGTAATCAACCGTCAGCGGCAGAAAATCGATTCCAGGACGGCCTTTCGCACGGGTGGCTGTCACAAGGACTGAAGTGTCACCCGACTCGATTAGGACTGATCCCCCGGCTTGAGGGGCGAGAAGTCCAATTTTAAGCCGAATCTCCCGACCATCGAAAGATATAGACTTTACAATTTCTTCCATGTAGCGCGCTACCTTTTCTCTCTCTTTTTGTTCT
>JAYUEW010000181.1:0-3750 GCA_043739045.1 Synechococcales cyanobacterium | reverse complement strand
CAGTCACGAAAATACGCTTTGAAGTCATGAGCCGAGGAATCGAAGAGAATAGAACCATTCAAAATTTACACCGTTCTTAGGAGTAATTACGAATTCTGTTGGTTGTTATCTCAAAATAACTAGTTTAGGCAAATAATTTAAAAAGGCCAGACTAGATTTAACTCTAACCTGACCTTTTACTTACGGGATTGACGAGATTCGAACTCGCAACTTCCGCCGTGACAGGGCGGTGCTCTAACCAATTGAACTACAATCCCCTATGTCTTAGAGGGTTGCGACTAGCTCGCTTTCCTCCGACATGTGTAATACTGCCAGATAGCAATGGGGTTTGTCAAACATTTTAATTAGGAATCTGGATTATGCGATCGATCGCCCTGATTAATGAGCGCATTCAAGCGGGTCGGGCCGTCGTTTTGACGGTGGAAGAAGTGAAGGCACGCGTTCAGGATCAAGGGGTTCAGGCCGTAGCGGCGGCGGTAGATGTGGTCACGACTGGGACATTTGAGCCGATGGAGTCGTCAGGGGCAATTTTGAATCTGGGGCAGACGGATCCACCGATTAAAATACGACAGTGCTGGATAGATGGGGTTCCGGCTTATGCGGGCTTTGGGGCCGTGGATTTGTACTTAGGAGCCAGCCAGATGGCGGAGTCGGGGGGTGAGGGGGAAGACGAGGGTGGCGGACGACAACGAGGTGGCGGACATGTAATTGAGGACTTGGTGGCGGGCAAGGCGGTGTCGCTGCGGGCAACAGGTCAGGTGACGGATTGCTATCCGAGATCTTTGTTTGAAACAACGATTACCCGCGATCGGATTAATCAGTTCTATTTATTCAATCCCCGCAACCTCTATCAAAATTTCATTGTGGGCGTAAATGGTGGAGAACGTCCTCTTTATACCTATCTTGGGATACTTCAGCCACGCTTGGGGAATGCGGTGTTTTCCAATCCGGGTTCGGTATCACCCTTGCTGAACGATCCAAATCTGGAATCGGTTGGAATTGGCAGTCGCATTTGGTTGGCGGGAGCGCAGGGGTATGTGACGTGGGAGGGGACGCAACATTTTCCATTGCAAAAGCGGTTGCCGAATGATACGCCTGTGGGTCCGGCTGCGACGTTGGCGTTGATTGGGGATGCAAAGCAGATGGATTCTAAGTGGGTTCGGGGTTGCTATTTTAAGGGCTATGGGCCGTCGATGATGTTGGGGGTGGGGGTGCCGATTCCGGTGTTGAGTGAGCAGACGATCGCCTACTGTTCAGTTTTAGATAAGGATCTGGTGGCTCCGATTGTCGATTTCTCGATTCCGCGCCGGGTTCGTCCGACGTTTGGGTTGGTGAGCTATGCGCAGTTGAAGTCGGGGAAGGTGAGTATTGACGGGCGGATGGTTCGGGTGGCTCCGTTGGCAAGTTTGTATTTGGCACGAAAGGTGGCGATCGCGTTGCAAGAAGAGATTCGATCGGGACGGTTTTTACTGTCGGAACCTGTGGCGAGTTTGCCCCGCGATCGGGTGTTTATTCCGCAGGATATGCGAGGAAATTAGGAATGTTGGCATAGGGTTGATCGGAGGTTATCGTGTTTGTAAATAGTGTTAACCTGCCGTCACCATCCACACCAACATTGCCAATAGCCGATCGATCGGTTCCAACGGATAATCGGCCAAATCTATTGTCACGATATTGCCTTCTAATTTCAAAAAGCGCCAAAGGGTGCCACTGGTCACACAACCATAAATCGTTTTAATTGATGCATCATTTTCTGCATTAAACCTCGCTGCTGCAACCATTTCAGCCATACATTGAGGAACACCCAATTTTAAATCTGCTTTCTTTGCTTCAACTAAAACGACTACCGGAGATTCGATCGCATAGAGTTCGGGCGATCGGCTAATCAAAAAATCACAAATTCCATTCAATCCAACACTCGCATCCACCGTAAAGTCTTCGCCAGAAAACAGCGCTATTTTCTGCTCCAAAATCTCCCGAACCTCGACTAAAAGCGGAGCCACAATCATTTCTGAACGAGCCTTCTCACTGCCCGTAACCGTCGCTAAAGCCAAGGTTCGTTTTAAAAAGCCCGTTAGAATGACATCCGGAGTAATGGGTGCCAAATCTGTCGGAATAAACCGATCGCCCTCCTTGGTCATAAGTCCAAAGGCTTTTTTGACTTGGCTGACGGAAGTGAAAGCGCTGTATGGCATCAGGGTGTTGGCAATATAAAAGAGTAGGAAAGTAAGAGATAGGTCATGGTGATTTTACATACTGTTGAGATTCACTAATATCAAATAGATTCAATATCAGGATAGTTCAGTCAAATTATAAAAAAGAGAAGGCGGCAAACCCTCTCTTTTAGATCAACCCTGGAAACCTACTTACTAGCCATTGCCGGAATTTGTTCATTATTAGGAACGATCGGTTCATCGTCCGGCTGCAAAGAAGTACGGGTAATAATTCGTGAGCCTCGATTTTTAGTGAAGTAATTCCAAGCCCACTGAATCATAACCACTAATTTACTATCGAATTGAATCAAGAAATAGATATGCACCACGACCCAAGCCAACCAAGCAAGGAACCCACCAAACTTGATAAAGCCTAAATCCATAACTGCTTCATTATCACCAATCACAGCCACGCTACCGAAATCGATGTACTTAAAGGGTTGCTCAAAAGGTTGCCCCTTCGCCTGTTTAACCAGTAGCTCAGCCATATATTCGCCTTGTTGCATGGCCACACCCGCCACACCGGGAAGCGGTTTATCCCCTTGGTGGGCGAAGTTGGAGAGGTCGCCGATGACGAAGATTTCAGGATGATTTGGGACGCTGAGATCGGGTTCTACAATAACGCGACCCACCCGATCGAGCGTTGCCCCCGCATGAGTTTCCAAGATTTTGCCCATTTCCGATGCTTTCACGCCAGCGGCCCACAGAATGGTTTTCGCCGGGATGTCATGGCTTTTGTCGTCTTTTAGATAGGTGACTTGGCCATCCGTGACGTTAGTGACTCGGGTGTTGGTGCTGACGGTGACACCGAGGCGGACAAGGCCAGCATCGGCTTTGACAGACAGTTCTGGAGGATAGGGCGGTAGAACCCGATCGAGTCCTTCTAGGAGCAGGACTTGGGTCTCGGACGGATTAATAGATGCGAAGTCATCCTTCATGGTTTTGTAGGCCAGTTCAGCGATCGCCCCGGCCATTTCTACGCCTGCGGGTCCGGCCCCGATGACGACAAAGGTTAACCAGGCTTTTCGAGCTGCGGGATCAGATTCTTTTTCGGCGGCTTCAAAGGCTGAGAAAATCCGACGGCGAATTTCGACGGCATCTTCCAAAGTCTTTAGCCCCGGTGCAACATCTTTCCATTGGTCATTACCGAAGTAGTGATGACTGGCCCCGGTTGCTACAATTAATTTATCGTAGTGCACCTCTTGGCTCAGGAGCTTCACGGTTTGGGTAGCGGGATCAATATCCACGGCTTCGTCCATTAGAACGCGCACGTTTTTGTGTTTGCTGACGATCGATCGCAAGGGTGCGGAGATGTGTGAGGGCGAGAGAGATCCGGTGGCGACTTGGTATAGCAAGGGTTGAAAGAGATGGAAGTTGCGTTTGTCGATTAGGGTGACATCGACATCAGAACTTCCGAGGGCTTTGGCTGCGTAGAGACCGCCGAATCCTCCGCCGATGATGACGATCTGTTGCCGTTCTGATTGCTCTGCCATGGTTAACCTGTCCGTTGGGATAAAACTAAAAGTGTTAGCGCGAT
>JAYUEW010000180.1:0-5994 GCA_043739045.1 Synechococcales cyanobacterium | reverse complement strand
CAACGCGAGGGCTTACAATACCCCGCAGATCTGTATCTCGAAGGCTCCGATCAACATCGCGGCTGGTTCCAATCCAGTCTTTTAACCAGCGTCGCCGTCACTGGACAAGCCCCTTACAAAAAAGTGTTGACCCATGGCTTTGCGGTCGATGAAAAGGGAATCAAAATGAGTAAATCGATCGGCAATGTTGTCGATCCATCTGTCGTTATTTTGGGCGGGAAAAACCAAAAAGAAGAACCGCCCTATGGGGCTGATGTGTTGCGCCTTTGGGTTTCATCTGTGGACTATTCCAACGATGTCCCGCTAGGCAAAAATATGCTTAAGCAACTGAATGACGCAAGGGGCAAAATTCGCAATACCGCACGATTTTTATTGGGCAATCTCCATGATTTCGATCCTACTAATGATGCTGTGCCCTACGCCGAATTGTCAGAACTCGATCGGTACATGTTGCACCGAATGACAGAAGTCTTTGCGGAAGTGACCGACGCATTTGAAACCTACCAATTCTTCCGCTTTTTCCAAACCGTTCAAAACTTTTGTATTGTCGATCTATCTAACTTTTATCTCGACATCGCAAAAGACCGCTTGTACATTAGTGCTGAGACTGCCCAACGTCGCCGCAGTTGCCAAACCGTCCTCGCGATCGCTCTAGAAAACCTCTGTAAAGCGATCGCGCCCGTTTTGTCTCACTTGGCTGAAGACATTTGGCAGTTCATTCCTTACGAAACAGATCATAAATCAGTCTTTGCATCTGGCTGGGTCAATCTAAATGAAAGCTGGGCCCAACCTGATCTTGCTGAAAAATGGACAAAACTGCGGGAACTCCGTACCGAGTCCAATAAGGTTCTAGAACAAGCAAGAACGGCAAAAGAAATTGGGTCATCCCTAGCGGCCAAACTATTGGTTTACACCCATGATCCGGCATGGCGATCGGTTCTCAATAGTTTGAATCTGAACGATCGAACTAACGGAAACAATGTCGATGAATTGCGCTATTTACTACTAGTTTCACAAGTTGAATTAGTGGATTCTATCGATCGGATTTCAGGGATGAAGTTCTCAACTACTACCGAAACATTTGGGATTGGAGTAGCGGATGCAGAGGGCGTGAAATGCGACAGATGTTGGAACTACTCAACCCATGTTGGCACATCTGAATTACATCCATTGTTGTGCGATCGGTGTGTTGACGCGATCGACGGGAAATTTTAGACTCTTAGCTCTAAAATTGTCTTGACCATCAGCCCGCAGCTTTACTCGCGGGCGATTCTATTGGAGAAGGTTCAGGTGTTGCTTTCGGAGGATTAAATGTAGATTTCGATTGATTAAATACCTCATCTCCCGTGACAGATGGTTCTGTCGCAGTTGGAGAGTTTTTGAGTTCTGTGGGAGTCGATATTTTATTAAGACGATCGACTAAAGACTTCATTGAATCCCCATCGGTTGTTGATTTAGCTTCTTCAGATTTAGTTTGATTTTCCGGTTTAACAACTTCCGGTTTAACAACTTCCGGTTTGACGATCGTTTTCGGTATAGAACTAGATTTAGTAGCGTCTGGCTTAACAACTTCCGGTTTAGGATTCACGATCGGAGTTCTCGTAATTGGCTTGATCGTATTCTGGATTTTGTTTTTTACAATCACATCAGATTTAAGATCAGCATTAGGCTTCACATTGGGCGAAACACTAGGGATCACAGTAGGAGCTTCAGCTTTTTTACCCGGATCAAGTAACTTAAATGGCTTGTTACGGGTTTCGATCGCAGACTTTTTCTGAGTGGAAAGCAGTATTTTTTGGTCCTTAGTTAATTCCAGTACGGGTGGCGAGGACATTCGGTTAGGTTTGGACGGAACAATAAGCAATGGAACGACAGGCAACACAGGAACGGCATTAGTTTTAGATGAAGAATTAGTCTTAGATGAAGAAGTCGGTAGAGGTTCAGAAATAATCGGAGGATCTGTCTCAGTAGTCAAATCCTTAACAGTTAAATCAGGAGTAGGCTCAGATTTACGGAATCGATCGAACCAATTGCCTTTTTTAGGAACATCAGAATCGATAGTTGGAGTTTTTGGTTCAACAGCTTTCGGGGAATCGATCACAGTTTTGCTAGATTTTTGATCGGTTTTAATCACAGGCGAAGATTTGACAGTCTTCGGGGTTCCACTGACTTTCGGTTCAACAGGTTTTGCTATAACGATCGGAGCAGGCGGAACCGAAGTCTTGACCTCTATCTTTTTACCTGGACCAATAAAAGATGGCAATTTCTCTTGAATCGTTCGTCTAGATGCCGAATTTGGGCGAGTTTCCTTGACATCAGGAGTCTCCACGATCGATGGGGAAAGCTTCTGTACTTTTTTCTCTACTTCTTTCTGTACTTCAAGGTCAGGTTTTGTTTCGATCGGTTTCGCAGGTTTCCCAATAGGAGCGATCGGAGTTTTCGGGTCTACGGCCTTCGATTCTGATGCTTTGGGAATTGGGACGATCGGAATAATAGGAACGATCGGAGCCGGAGCTGAAATTTGGGGTGTAATTTTGGACGCATTGGGCGCAAGTTTGACTGGGACGTGGGTATCTACAGATTTCGTAGACTTAACAGCAGGAACATCTGATTCGATCGGTTTCGGTGGAGCAGGGGGCGTATAGGTCGGATCGACGATCCCTTTTGCTTGAAGAATCGAGATCTCGCCTCGGGTCAGTTGCGAAAACGGATCTTGACCACCCGGTTCATAGTTGAAAATTCGCGCTGTGTTGTTACCAAAATTCTCAACCCGATTGCCCTTTTCATCAATAAATTCGAGTTGAACCCAATTTTTTCCAGGCTTGAAACCTTTTAAATAAGTCGGTTGCCAGCGATCGAGAAGAAAACTCTGACCATTAACCGTAGCTTTCACCTTCCAATCTTGAACACTATCGGTATCACTTTCCTGAGCAATCAAATGTAGTGGCGCATCAGTGACATAAAAATCGAGCAAGATTGGCTCTGCGCCGTAAGTTCCTTGAGGTTGATTATAAGTAAGGAGCGGTTTGTGAGTTTGGGGTCGGTTGTCATCGGTCTTCGTAAAAACATCAAACGTCACCTGGGCAAAGGCTCCGTCATTTTTAAACGCTTCGTCCCAGGGGCTAGCCGCAAAAATCCGCACCGTATGAGTCCCCGGCTCCAAGTCTTTCAGGACAATAGGCTCGCTAGCGTTGTAAATACTCTGATACGGCTGGTCATCAACGACTAGATGAAGATGGGGGCCGAGTCCTAACGACTTGCCCCTATAAATAGGTAAATCTTGAAGTTGAAAGCTGACCGTAACCGTGTTGTCGGACAGGAGTTGTCCCGCTTTAGGCGAGATGATTTTGATCTGAGGCTGATACTGGTCTAAAACTCGACGTAGAGAAAGGAATGTCTTAGGTGGTGCTGTTTCAGTAAGCTGCCCAGTAGTCCTGAGTGAGGCAGCCAGCGCACTTCCATTCCCCAATAAAAGCTGGATCGCTAGAGCGATCGCCAGCGGTTTCTGAACCAATTTCCAAGACTGTACTGCCCACCAACGCCGTCCAACCACGGGGATCGCGCTCCTTAAAATACTAAATTTAAATGTAGCTAGTCAAATAAGCTAATTTGCAATCGAACAGATCAGATAAAACCTACTGATCCCAACCCGATCGCCCTTACTACTCTAATAGGTTTGCTGAACTCTGCTCAAGTTTACAAAATTTGAATGAAATCCTTACCCGCTCAAGCCTTCAGCCGTGAATCAATTCGGAATTAAAGTACTAGAGGCTGTGAAACAAATAGATTTATGACACATTTTTTTACACTAATTACCCTTCTATTTAGCTCATAACCATGAATTAGTGGAAGATTGTCCGGCTATTGTTGCAAAGTGTAAATATCATAATGATTTTCTTGACTTTGAGCATTGTTACGATCAGGCAAAGTCTAAGCTGCCTAGGGTTTTGAGGATCTTGAACTATTGTTAATGCTCGTTCAAAACCCTTTGATCATGCTCTTATAATGAAACACATGAGAACCTGACCATCACAAAGAATCTGGGGAAACCTCGGAAATAAAATCTTTGTCTGACTTGCTCGATATACCTCGACTCAAGGTGAGCTAGTTATGGGTTATGGGAGTCCTCGTTCCGTTCTAGAGAGGAGAGTCTCAATGACAATCAGCCCACCGGAGCGCAAGGCGAAGGCAAGGATTGTTGTAGATAAGAATCCCGTAGCAACATCTACTGAAAAGTGGGGAAAGCCGGGTCACTTCGATCGCACCCTAGCTAAGGGACCAAAAACCACCACCTGGATTTGGAACCTTCACGCAAACGCTCATGACTTCGACAGCCATACTTCTGACTTAGAAGACGTATCACGTAAAATCTTCAGCGCTCACTTCGGCCATCTGGCAGTTGTGTTTGTCTGGCTCAGTGGAATGTATTTCCACGGGGCTAAATTTTCTAACTATGAAGCATGGTTAGGGGATCCGCTAAGTATCAAGCCCAGTGCACAGGTAGTCTGGCCGATCGTCGGTCAAGAAATCCTGAATGCAGACGTGGGAGGCGGGTTCCACGGGATTCAGATCACCTCTGGCCTATTCCAAATGTGGCGCGGCGCAGGTATTACAAACTCCTATCAGCTCTACTGCACCGCAATTGGCGGATTGGTCATGGCTGGTTTGATGTTGTTTGCCGGCTGGTTCCACTACCACAAGGCTGCTCCTAAATTGGAGTGGTTCCAGAACGTGGAATCCATGCTTAATCATCACTTATCCGGCCTGTTTGGTCTGGGTTCGCTCGGTTGGGCTGGTCACCAAATCCACATTGCAAACCCCATCAATGAACTGTTGGATAAAGGCGTTCCGGCTGGCAAGATTCCATTGCCTCATGAATTCATCCTTAACCCTCAGTTGATGGCAGACATCTACCCAAGTTTCGCGAAGGGGTTAACACCTTTCTTCACATTGAACTGGGGTGAGTATGCAGACTTCCTAACCTTCAAAGGTGGTCTGAATCCTGTTACCGGTGGCCTGTGGTTATCTGATACGGCGCATCATCACTTGGCTTTGGCCGTGATGTTCATCGTTGCAGGTCACATGTACCGCACCAACTGGGGTATCGGTCACAGCATCAAAGAAATTCTTGAAGCAAACGGCCCTGATCCTCTGATGATCACTGGACGTGGTCACAAGGGTTTGTTTGAAGTCTTGACAACCTCTTGGCACGCACAACTGGCGGTCAACTTGGCGATGGCAGGTTCTGTCACCATCATCGTTGCTCAGCACATGTATGCAATGCCTCCATACCCTTATCTGGCAACAGATTACGGTACGGTTCTGTCACTATTCACACACCACATGTGGATTGGCGGTTTCTTAATTGTCGGAGCCGCAGCCCACGCTGCGATCTTCATGGTCCGCGATTATGATCCCGTGGTGAATCAAGGCAACGTGTTGGATAATATGCTGCGTCACCGCGATGCAATTATCTCTCACTTAAACTGGGTCTGTATTTTCCTTGGCTTCCATAGCTTTGGTCTCTACATTCACAACGATACGATGAGCGCTCTGGGCCGTCCTCAGGACATGTTCTCAGACACCGCTATCAACTTGCAGCCTATATTCGCTCAGTGGATTCAAGGTCTGCACACCGCTGCGGCTACCGTCGGCGGAACGGCTCCTAACGCGTTAGGAACGGCAAGTTATGCCTTTGGCGGCGATACTATTGCTGTCGGTGGAAAAGTTGCAATGATGCCGATCGCATTGGGTACGGCGGACTTCATGGTCCACCACATCCATGCCTTCACAATTCACGTCACAGTGCTGATTCTCCTGAAGGGTGTCTTGTACGCTCGTAGCTCACGTCTGATTCCAGACAAAGCCAACCTGGGTTTCCGCTTCCCATGTGATGGTCCCGGACGGGGCGGTACTTGCCAGGTTTCTGGTTGGGACCATGTCTTCTTGGGTCTGTTCTGGATGTACAACTCCATCTCCATTGTGATTTTCCAC
>JAYUEW010000179.1:0-4717 GCA_043739045.1 Synechococcales cyanobacterium | reverse complement strand
TACCCGCCGCCATTCAAATCCTTCTGGCGCAAGGTGTTCTAATCCCTTTGGGAAATTACTAATGGTACTTAAATAATCAGCAACCAGTCCCCGATCGGTGTTCACAACTTCATATCGGGGGACCACAGGATTGCTTTGATCTCCAAAGGTTGCAGTATGGACCCAAGCAAAGTGCGAGACATCCAGAAAACCCTCCATTTGGCGACCTGCGGAGGTTTCTAAAAACAACGAATCCGGCAAGATCTGTTGATAGTTGGGATCATTCCATTCTGGGAAATGGGGTAAATCAGATTGATGATCTCCCATTTGTGGGTCTCCCATTAATGAAGTCCAAACCAATCCATAGGCTTCAACCACAGGATAGATTTTCAAACACAATTGGGGTGGCACAGTAGCACTAGGATCGGCGGGAATTTTGGTGCATTGTCCTGTGGCGCTGTAGTGAAGACCGTGATAAGGACAAACAAGATTTTCACCCCGTAAATGGCCCATGCTGAGGGGAATGCCGCGATGAGGACAACGATCGGCGGCGACCGAAATGCCCGATACCGAGCGCCAGATCACCAAAGGCTGATCTAAGAGTGTCACTGCGATCGGTTGGTCTGTAATCTCGCGTTGGAGCGCGATCGGGTACCAAAATTGCGATAAAACCTGCCAATCTGATGGATTAAAAGTGCTTGGAACCCAGTAGTTACGTGGATACATACTTAATCTTTTTGGGTCAATGCGTAAGTCATCTAGCTTAACTTAAACCTAGATTCCCCAACGAGTTCTGTCATCAGGAACACAGAACATATAGCAGTTGACCTCTTTAAATTAAATGGTAGATTTATTAAATATCGTTAGTATGCCGGGGCCGCAAATATTTTTATGCAACAATCTCAACGTGTTTTTATTTGTGGTTCTGCACTAAAAGGACAGCCCGATCACCAGAATTTACAGTCCGCGATCTTTCTCCGATCGGCCCAAACCGCCCCTCTGTATCGTCTTCATGCGGCAGCTAATGGTTGGCATCCTGCAATCTATGAAGTGCAAAGCGATGTTCAGAGTGATGGGGAAACGGGAATCTCGATTCCGGGGGAATTGTATGAATTGAGTATAGATCAATATGCTTATTTGGTCAGTACGGAACCGCCTCACATGTATCCCGCGACCATTCAATTGGAAAATGGGGAAACGGCGATCGCAATTCTCTATCCTAAGATTTTGATTGAAGAATTCAATTGGCCGGATATTTCCCACCATGGTGGTTGGATTGCCTACAAAGCTGCCAATGTTCCTAATGATCCGAAATTAGTTTATCCGCGTGACATGGTGGGCTATGGTCAAACGCCACCCCCGGCCAACTTTCCCAATCAAGCTAGAGTTGCCGTTCAATTTGTCATCAACTATGAAGAGGGCGGTGAAAATTGTATTTTGCATGGAGATTCGGGTTCTGAGACATTCCTGTCGGAGATTTCGGGGGCTGATTCCTGGAAGGGAATGCGTCATCCGAATATGGAATCAATTTATGAGTATGGTAGCCGATCGGGATTTTGGCGATTGCATCGGATGTTTACGCAGCGTGGGATTCCTGTGACGGTGTATGGAATTGCGATGGCCTTGATGCGGAATCCGGAAGCAGTGGCGGCTATGGTGGCGGCCAATTGGGAAATCGCAAGTCATGGCTATCGTTGGATTGAGTATAAAGATATTGATATTGAAACAGAACGATCGTATTTACAACGGGCGATCGCCATTCATACGGCTGTTACGGGAAGTCGGCCTTTGGGATTTTATCTCGGACGCACGAGTGAACATACGAGAGCTTTGGTCCTGGAAGAGGGTGGTTTTCTTTATGATTCAGACAGTTATGCGGATGATTTACCCTACTGGGTTTCTGGTCTGGATAAGCCCCATTTAGTTATTCCCTATACTCTAGATAACAATGATATGGGATTTGCAACGAATCAAGGCTTTAATTCAGGCGATCAATTCTTTAGTTATTTACGAGATAGCTTTGATACGTTGTATTCAGAAGGTGAAACTGTGCCAAAAATGATGAGCATTGGATTGCATTGCCGATTGTCAGGAAGACCGGGACGAGCAGCGGCTTTAGCGCGGTTTTTAGACTATGTGCAGAGTCACGATCGAGTCTGGATTTGTAAACGAGTTGATATTGCAAATCATTGGTATAAGCATCATCTTCCAGAGTGATCTAAATCTAGAGTATTTTAAATAAGGTTGGTCAGAAATGAAGATTGTGATTGTTGGCGCGGGGATGGGGGGATTGAGTGCGGGAATTGCACTGACCAAGGCTGGGCACGAGGTGGAGATTTACGATCGGGTGTCTACCTTGCGGGCGGCGGGGGCAGCGATTTCGGTCTGGTCCAATGGCATTAAGGTGTTGAATGCATTGGGTTTAGAGGAAGAGATTGCGGCGATCGGGGGTCAAATGGACCGGATAGGTTATTACAGTTCTGAGGGTCAGGTTTTAACGGATTTTAGTTTAATTCCATTGATGGAGCGAGTGGGACAACGGCCTTATCCGATTTCACGGACGGCTTTGCAGACCTTGTTGTTAAAGACCTTTGGGCGCGATCGGGTGCATTTGGGACGGCAATGTGTAGGAGTGAAGCAGGAGGACGATGGGGCTGTGGTGATGTTTGAAAATGGGGATTCGGTGAATGCGGATTTAGTGATTGGGGCAGATGGTGCGCGATCGGTGGTGCGCGATTATGTGGTCGGGAGAACTGTAGAACGGCAATATGTGGGCTATGTGAATTGGAATGGATTGATTGAAATGAATGCGGAATGGATTCCTGAGAATAATTGGGTGATGTATGTGGGGGAGCATAAACGGGTGTCGTTGATGCCTGCGGGTAATGGTCAGGTTTACTTTTTTCTAGATGTGCCATTGCCGATCGGAACTATCAATGATCCCAAACACTATTGCAGTGAATTGTCGGAATTCTTTAAAGGTTGGGCGAAACCCGTGCAGCGCTTGATTCAAACATTAGATCCGAATACGACAAATCGAATTGAAATTCATGATGTCGAACCATTAGATCAATTTGTGCGCGATCGGTTTGTATTGTTGGGAGATGCGGCTCATAGTATGGCTCCGGATCTTGGGCAAGGTGGTTGTTTGGCTTTGGAAGATGCTTGGGTGTTATCTGAGTGTTTGGTATCTGATTTGAGTTCTAGTTTAAAAGTATATGAACGATCGCGACTAGAACGATCGAAAACTGTTGTACAGCGGGCGAGACAGCGATCGAACGTGACCCATGGAAAAGATCCACAGCGCACGGCTCAATGGTACGAAGAACTGAAAACGGAGGATGGCAGCAATATTATGGATGGCATTTGTAAAACAATTTTAGGAGGGCCATTATGAGCAAATTAACGACCCACATTTTAGATACGGCCAAAGGCTGTCCGGCTGCGGGCGTGAAGATTGAGATGTGGTGGATTTCGCAAGACGATCGGGGATTGATAGGAACGATCGTCACTAATGCAGATGGCCGAACCGATGAGCCTTTATTGTCGGGCGATGACTTTCGGGCTGGGGTTTATGAATTAATTTTTGATGTTGGACCTTATTTTGAATTGGATGGCGAGATTGTATTTCTCGATCGGATTCCAGTGCGTTTTGGAATATCAGAAACCAGCAAACCGTACCATGTTCCACTCTTAGTTTCGCCTTGGGCTTATAGTACTTATCGCGGAAGTTAATTTGAGTATTTTAGGTGATTTTATGACTTACGATCTTTCTACACTTAACCAAATGAACCGATCGCAGTTCACCGATATTCTAGGGAGTATTTTTGAACAAACCCCTTCGATCGCCTTTGAGTCATGGAATCATCGACCCTTTAAGGATTTTGATGCCCTTTATCAATCAATGGTGGATTTGGTGTGGCAGATGTCTTCAGAACAACAACTAGCCCTCATTCAATCGCACCCCGATCTCGGTAGCCGTCTCAAAATGGCTGAATTCTCAGTACAAGAGCAAGCAGGCATTGGACTCGATTGTCCCTCTCCAGAACGGTTTGAGAAATTTCAAGCATTCAATCAGCAATATCGCGATCGGTTTGGTTTTCCGTTTATTATTGCAGTGAAAAATCATACACAAGATAGTATTTTACAAGCATTTAGCGATCGGTTAAACCATTCCTTAGAAGTCGAATTCAAACAAGCTTTAATCGAAATCCTAGAGATCGCAAAATTTCGCCTAAACCTCTTAGTCCCCCTTACCTTTGGCGTAGGAGATTTAGGGGGATCCCTCCGAATTAATGGCGATCGACTCATGGCACGTATCTTTAAATTAGCCAAAATTGGAGAATTACCCAACGGTGGTGTTTGTCGGTTGGCCTTTACAAAGGAAGATATTTTAGCAAGGGATCAAATCAGCCGTTGGATGCAAGATGCAGGAATGACGGTGCGGGTCGATGCGGCGGGGAATTTGATTGGTCGATATGTGGGTTCTGGAGAATTAGCAGCACTTGCAACAGGGTCTCATATTGATACGGTACCTGTGGGGGGAAAGTATGATGGTTGTCTGGGGGTGATTGCGGGAATTGAATTGGTTCAAACATTGAAAGATCACGATTTGCAATTGCAGCATCCGATCGAAGTCATTGTGTTTAGTGATGAAGAACGATCGGTGATTGGGTGTAAGGCCATGAGTGGTGGCATTGTGGATGGGCCAGAATACTATGCGAGACTTGATGGCACC
>JAYUEW010000178.1:0-8476 GCA_043739045.1 Synechococcales cyanobacterium | reverse complement strand
AATTTGTTACCCTATTCCGAATAGTTTTAGGGAAGAACGCGTGGAAATTCAAATTGGCAGAGGCAAAACCGCTCGTCGTGCATATGGATTCGACGAGATTGCGCTCTCGCCAGGATCAAAAACACTGGACCCTAGTTTAGCTGATACAAATTGGTCCATCGGTGGAATCGATCGGGAGATTCCCATCATTGCCAGCGCCATGGACGGAGTAGTTGATGTCAAAATGGCAGTCGAACTCTCAAAATTAGGAGCACTAGGCGTTTTAAATTTGGAAGGGGTACAAACACGCTACGAAGACCCCAACCCAATCTTAGATAAAATCGCCAGCGTCGGCAAAGATGAATTCGTCACCCTGATGCAAGGGCTTTATCAAGAGCCAATCAAACCCGAACTTGTCGAAAAACGAATTCAAGAAATCAAAGCCCAGGGTGGAATCGTCGCTGTTAGTGCAACTCCTGCCGGAGCCGCTCGATTTGGACTAGTGGCCGCCAAAGCAGGCGCACAGCTCTTCTTCATTCAAGCCACCGTGGTCTCGACCAATCATACCTCTCCCGAAGATATCGCCCCACTAGACCTCGCTAAATTCTGTCAGGAAATGCCAATTCCTGTCATCTTAGGTAACTGCGTCACCTATGACGTGACCTTAGAACTGATGAAAGCTGGAGCCGCTGGCATCATGGTAGGGATTGGACCGGGAGCGGCTTGTACCTCTCGCGGCGTGCTGGGTGTGGGAGTTCCTCAAGCGACCGCTGTAGCCGATTGTGCGGCGGCGCGGGATGAGTTTTTCAAGACCACGGGCACCTACATTCCAATTATTGCGGATGGTGGATTGGTGACAGGGGGCGACATTTGTAAGTGCATTGCCTGTGGTGCGGATGCAGTGATGATTGGGTCGCCGTTTGCCCGATCGGCAGAAGCTCCCGGTCGTGGATTCCATTGGGGCATGGCGACTCCAAGTCCAATTTTGCCTCGGGGCACCCGAATTAAAGTGGGCACCACCGGAACTCTTAAGCAAATCTTGCGTGGTCCGGCCATCTTGGATGACGGTACCCACAATCTACTCGGCGCGCTCCAAACCAGTATGGGAACCCTAGGCGCAGCGACGATTAAGGAAATGCAGCAGGTGAATGTAGTGATTGCGCCATCGTTGCTGACAGAAGGGAAGGTTTACCAAAAGGCTCAGCAATTAGGCATGGGTAAATAGTGGGTTTGTATTAGGTCTGGGGATGAGCGTTTTGAGGAGGGCAACGCATTTTATTGATATGTGAAGATACCTTGAGATTTCCAGAAACTCATTGCGATCGTATTTTGCAGCTACGGATGGTCTAAATCATGGAAATCCGCACAAAGCAGAGCGATCGGTGTCTTACATGGGTTTTATATGGGTCGATTTATCGCCTTAATTTTTCCATATAGTCAACCGTATTGAGTTGGAAAAATTAGATTAAACGTCATACAATAAAGGAGATAGCGGAGATGTAAAAGTTTCCGTTCACTCCTCACACCACACTCCGCTTGAACTTTGGTTCAGGCGGTTCTTTTTTTCAACGGAAATGGAATGACCTAATGAGCACAATCGTCCCCTGTGCTACAATTTATTCCAAACTTTAGGCACAGGATTCCCATGTCAGAAGCTACGCAAGTCACAGATGCCTCCTTCGATTCCGAGGTATTGGAGAGCGAGGTTCCAGTTCTTGTTGATTTTTGGGCACCCTGGTGCGGTCCCTGTCGAATGGTGGCACCTGTGGTCGAAGAAATTTCCAAGGAGTACGACGGTCGCGTCAAGGTCGTCAAGGTCGATACGGATAAGAACCCTAGCGTTGCCAACAAATACGGTATCCGCAGTATTCCAACGCTGATGATTTTTAAGGGCGGTCAGAAAGTGGATATGGTGGTGGGTGCAGTTCCCAAGACGACACTGGCTAATACGTTAGACAAATATTTGTAAAGAATTGTCTGTCCAATTTACGGGTTGGCTACTTGAATTTGAGCGACGCATCTCATCAAGAAATGTTTACCTTGAATGTATCAGTCAGGTTTGAAAATAAGGGGTGGGCGATCGTTCCATCCCTTATTTTATATTTATTTTGAATTCTCCTTATTAAAAATATGCTCAACGGTATGTTTAATGCAGCCCAACAACAGAAACCCCAATCGCTTCAGTCGCCCCAGTCACCTCAGCCGCCTCAGTCGATCGTTTAATCTTCAAGATACTTACCCTTGTCCGATTTGTCGCAATGGCACGGTCCAGAGCATGGTCATGATGGAAACACTATCTTGTAGTTTTTGTCGCCATATTTTCAGCGCTGATTTGTCATTGCAAAGTCTGCGAGTTGAGGATACGTTACCAAAATCAACTTGGGTTTGGAATCGCGATCGGTGGACAACCCAAACCCCTAGAGATTCGGATCTGACTTATTTAGTCTGGTTTACCAGTGCTTTTTTAATCGTCATTCCAGCCTTAATGATTGGGCTGCCCGCTTATGTTTTTCCACCCATCGGCGGATTACAATTAAATTCGTTCTCAATTGTTTGGGGTGAAATGACTTTGGCCATTCATAGCTTGATTGCAGCATGGTTACTGGTTGAACATTATCAATTACCATCCTATGTCGCCGCCAAAATCACGATCGATCGCACCATCGAGCAATTGAGAGACCGAATTAAAAATCAATTCTCAAGGCAATAGAGGATAAGAAAGGACATCTCTGCCGATATAGTTGATCTAATGCCTAATTGAGCGACTTCCATGCCAAATTTCCTGCAAGAATCCTGGATAATCGCGATCGTTATCAATACTGCTCTTCTACTCCCTGCCTATCTCTCTCCCAAAAAGCTGCTTACGCCTGAAGGTACGCTCCATGCTTGGGTGTTGGGGATCTTAATTTTTGGCTGCCTGGGATGGCGGGGCTATGCCGTGATGATGGTGTACTTTTTGGTGGGTTCAGGTGTGACGCGCATTGGCATGGCCAAGAAAGAAGCAGCGGGCATTGCGGAAAAACGATCGGGGGCACGAGGTCCGGAGAATGTATGGGGATCGGCGTTTGTGGCGACGATTTGTGCGATCGGGTTTTGGATGTTGAAGGTGTGGAACTACCGAGAATTGATGCAGGTCGGCGGACAGATCGAAAAGCTGCCCTACCAGTGGGCCATTACATTACCGCCGCTTCTTCTCCTCGCATACACCGCCAGCATTGCAACGAAGTTATCGGATACGGCGGCGAGTGAAGTAGGTAAAGCCTATGGAAAACGAACATTTTTAATTACAACCCTAAAACCAGTATCTCCAGGAACAGAGGGAGCCGTGAGTCTTGAAGGGACGATCGCGGGAATTATTGCGTCATTTTTGATTTCGATCGTGGCTTGGGGCTTAGGCATGATTCCCCATCAGTCTCCTGTCGGAATTGTGATTTGTATGGTGGCAGCATTTGTGGCGACCAATTTGGAAAGCGTGATTGGGGCGACGATTCAGGAAAAATATGACTGGTTGACGAATGAGCTGGTGAATGTGGCAAATACTGCGATCGGCGCAGGGACCGCAATTATTCTTGGATTAGTCTGGTTTCAGATTTATTAGTAAACTTCCGGAATTTAGGTAAGTAAAGGTGAAGCGTGGATCAAGTCATGAGTAATTTTTATGAGACCTGCTGTCAAGACGACTCTATTCAAGATGAATTTATTAAGTGCGATGGGCATTGTAGCGATTTGGATGCCGATGGTGCTTCAAGCGAATGCCGCGATCGCGGGCGATAAGATTTACAGAATTAAGTTAGGCGAAACCAACGCAACGGCTCAAACCCTAGAAGGTGAGATCTACAAAAAAATACGAGGTCGATCGGAATGGGCCGTTCTAACGGTCAACGAGGTCGGAACTGTCCAACTCAAACACATGATTCGCACGACCCAATCCTATGGGGTTAGCAGTTGGTCAGATCATCTTGTCACCGCACTCAACGTCTGCCCAATTGTAGGCAAGCGTAGCGCTTGTGTGGATCTAAAGGGCGATCGATTTACATTGCCAAAAAAGAAAAGTATCAAGGACTTTCAGTTTGAGTTCCAAATCAAAGAAAACCAGCGTTCGCACGTTCGATTTGTTCAAGTGCCTGCCGATTTTGTCGCGGAAGAGTCACCTGCTACTGACAATTCACGATCGCGATCGGTCCGAAAATAAGTCACCATATGGACTAGTCCTTCACTCCCAATTTCGCGATGCAACTCTCTACTGAACGCTCTCCAACCCGCGCTACGGGATTGTCTACGGGAATGCTACGATCGGTTCATCACATTGCGCTGAATGTTGTTGACATGAATGCGTCCTGTAATTTTTATGGCAACATTTTGGGATTGCATCAGTTGACGGGCGATGAAGTTCCAACAACCTTAACGACATTAGTTGCCGCAGGAAAGGTCGCAAATTTCAAGACTCCGGATGGCATTATTCTAGATTTATTCAGCGAACCAAATCTACGATCGCCCGATCCAGATCCCACCCAGCAATTCACCCGCGCCAATCATCTGGCCTTTGATATTCATCCAGAAGAATTCGATGTTGCAGTTGATTGTCTAATTACCAATCAAATCAAAATCGACAATGGTCCAGTGTCTCGGCCAACAGGTCGGGGAATTTACTTCTATGATCCCGATGGATTTATGATAGAGATCCGGTGCGATCGTATCGACGAGATCTACATTATTAGTTCAATTTCAGACTGGCACAGTTCCCAGACTCTAGGGATTCACACAACTCCAAGTCTCAAGAGTGAAGGATTCATCCACAGCTCCACACGAGAGCACATTGTTTGGGCTGCGAATAAACATTACCGGGGCAAGACTGATCTGTTATTGATTGCGATCGATCCTCAAAAAATTAAAGCGCCTTGGCGATTCGATGTGGTTAAAAATATCGGTAGCTTTCCACATATTTATGGCGAACTCAATGTCGATGCGGCAATTCGATGGGAGCCGTTCAGACAAAATGAGTCAGGAGTGTTTGAATTCCCTTTTTAGAGCTTTGATAAAATTATTAGAAACAAAGAAGTACCAGAGGTCAACAGAAGAGGCGATCGCACCAAATGTTGACCTGGTAGTTCAGAAGCTAAATCTAGGCTTCGTCTTCTTCAGTTGCAGCCGTTGGAGGATACACAAATCCCTTAGCGCGTCCTGTTAAGACCGATTTGCCAAGAGATAGTGCGCGAGCAGCTTGTACGTCTGCTTTACGGACCCAAGTTGCACGACGTTGGTCGCGTTTTGCGTTAGAAGTTTTCTTCTTAGGACACGCCATAATGTTTGTGCTTGAAATTAGACAACCTTGTAATAGTAGCAGTGTTTTACACTCAAATCTGAATCCAGGTCACATCTGTTTCACTGATGCCCCGTGTTTTAACTCAATCCGAATCAATCAAACGACCTTAGCGGTTGTTGACCGTCTGTATCGTTTATGGGGGGGAAACCTCCTAAATCCTACGGATATGATCCCTAGTTTCTCCTCCTGAATGGGTTTAAATCCTTTACAATAGTTAATACTCAACCCTTTTCTAACATTAGCCCCATGACGATCGCACTCTCTCTCGAAGTCGCTCCTAGTCAATATTGGACGTGGCGAGAATTTAAAATTCATTACGTGCAAGCCGGAACTCCCAACGATCGCCCCCCGCTATTGTTAGTTCACGGCTTTGGGGCTTCGACCGATCACTGGAAAAAGAATATTGCGGCGTTGAAGAACGATTTTGAGGTGTATGCGATCGATTTGTTGGGGTTTGGTCGATCTCAGAAGGCTGACACGGACTACAGTTCTGACCTGTGGTGTGAGCAGTTGAGTGATTTTGTAAAAGAGATTATTGGTCGTCCAGCAATGATTGCGGGAAATTCGATCGGAGGTTATGCCGCATTGGCCACAGCCTCTCGGTTTCCAGACCAAGCAGCGGGAGCAATTTTGTTAAACCCAGCGGGTGGATTTAGTGAAGATTATGCCCAACAAGAGCAGCGCAAAACGCCTGTACAGCAAGGGATGGGCTCGGTGATGAAAGGACTGCTTGACCAGGATTGGTTTGGCTGGGCAATCTTTAAATTTGTTCAAAATAAAAAATATATCCGCAAAACCTTGCTGCAAGTCTACGTGAATAAAGACGAGGTGACGGACGAACTGATTGATGATATTTACCGTCCCGCTTGTGATGAAGGCGCGTCCAAGGTGTTTTCTTTGGTTTTTCGATCGCCCAAGGGGAAGCCTATGGATGCATTGCTCGAAACTATGACCCAACCGCTTTATATTATTTGGGGTGAGAAAGATCCGTGGATCGGCGACCCGGTGGTGCGAGGCGATCGCTTTAAAACCCATTACCCCAGTGTGAAACAGGCGTATATTAATGCCGGACATTGCCCTCATGATGATGCCCCAGCAGAAGTCAATCGCCTGATTTGCGAATGGTTGGCTTAGTGGAATAATCAAAATAACGGGCCTAATAAAGGGCCTAAATTAGGGAGCTATATTAAGATGGATACGACAATAATGGATACGACCATGCCGACTCCGATCGATGCCATGGATACTAAAGCATTCAAACGAAGTTTAAATAATTCTGACAATTACCATCGTCGAGGCTTTGGAAATACCAATGAAGCGATGGATGTCATGAATGAGGAATATCAAAGTGATCTGATTGCTGAGATTCGCGATAAGAATTACGTTCTTAAGCGCGGCAATGTGACAATTCACTTAGCTCAGTCTTTTGGCTTCTGTTGGGGTGTGGAGCGTGCGGTGGCTATGGCGTATGAGGCAAGAACGCATTTCCCCGGCGATCGGATTTGGATCACTAACGAAATTATTCATAATCCCTCCGTCAATCAACGACTAAAGGATATGAATGTTCAGTTTATTGAACTTGAGAATGGTGAGAAAAACTTTGAGCCTGTTGCCCATGGTGATGTGGTTATTTTGCCTGCATTTGGGGCGAGTGTTCAAGAAATGCAATTGCTTAACGATCGGGGTTGCACCATTGTAGATACTACTTGTCCTTGGGTTTCCAAAGTTTGGAATACAGTTGAAAAGCACAAGAAAACGACTCACACTTCTATTATTCATGGTAAATATAATCATGAAGAAACGATCGCGACAAGTTCGTTTGCAGGGGTATATTTAATTGTTTTGAATCGCTCGCAAGCCGAATATGTTGCAAGCTATATTCTTAATGGCGGCGATAAATTAGAATTTTTAGCTAAATTTAAAAATTGTATGTCGGAAGGGTTTGATCCCGATCGAGATCTTGAGCGTGTTGGCGTTGCGAATCAAACGACGATGCTCAAAGGCGAAACCGAAGAAATTGGTAAAATTTTCGAGCGCACCATGATGAAAAAATATGGTCCGGCTGAGTTGAACGATCGGTTCCTAGCCTTCAATACCATTTGCGATGCCACTCAAGAGCGTCAGGATGCGATGTTTGAATTGGTGGAGAAAAAGCTAGATTTAATGGTGGTGATTGGCGGCTATAACTCGTCTAATACAACACATTTACAGGAAATTTCAGTCGATCGGACTATTCCATCATTTCACATTGACAGCAGCGATCGAATTGGTCCCGGTAATTGTATTGAACATAAACCATTGACGAGTGATTTAGAACGGCTTGAGAACTGGTTGCCTGATGGGGTACTAGTCGTGGGGATTACATCTGGCGCTTCGACACCAGACAAAGTGGTTGAAGAGGTGATTCTGAAAATCTTTGAGCTTAAGCCTTAGGGGTCAGAATTAAGATTTGGATTTCCCTTGATCGTCATGAGGATAAGCTTGGGAAATTCAGTTGTAAATGCTCGTAAGGGTAGAACTCACGCTAAACTGAAATCAGGAAAAGTTTTGCGAAACTAGCCTTTATTCAATGCGTTAATTTATTTAGAAATACTATGATATTCCCCGGCTCTATTGTTCGTGTGACGAATGTGAATGATACGTACTATGGCTTTCAAGGATTGGTGCAGCGCGTAACGGATGGACGAGTTGCAGTGCTTTTTGAAGAAGGACCGTGGGATAAGCTCGTGACGTTTCGGATGTCTGAACTTGAAGGCGTGGAAGTCGTCTCGGCGGCTAAGAAGGGTAAATAATGCGTTTGCCATTGCCAGGGTTTGAAACTGCTGTCCGAACCTCGCCTCACTTTGCCGAGGTCGTTGAAACCTCTACCACGGAGTTTTTGTCGCAATGCATTGACCCCGAGGACTTAGGGTTTCCGGTGATGCCGCCTTTTGGGTCGTGGGTTCGATCGCGGGACGAAGAGTCTGGCAATACCATTTATGCCGTGGTCTATCATGCGACGACTGCTCCTATTGATGGCGTCCATCGAGCGCGGGCATTGGGGATGTCATTGGAAGAACTACGCGAACAGCAGCCTCAGATTTTTGCAATGTTGAAGACGGAGTTCCGATCGGCGATCGTCGGTTATGAACTCCTAGACAAGAAATCATACAACCGCTTTTTTCAACATCTGCC
>JAYUEW010000177.1:0-23572 GCA_043739045.1 Synechococcales cyanobacterium | reverse complement strand
TTTTAGGGTCGGACACGTTATCTTAAACTAAACTCAGTTTTCCATTTTCTAGGAACGTTGAAATTAGGCTAATTTTTTTCGAGAAAAGGGCGATCGTATAATGAAACACATCGGCAGCAAGGTTGGGCAATTTGTCGGGTCGTTGATGACCACGGGCGGGACTGTCGTTGCTTTGACAATGTTTGTCAGCACCATAGTATTTTCCTTGCTGGTTGGCCTCTTGTTTGGACTGAAATGGGGTGCAGCTTCGGCAATTCTGTTGTTATTGCTGTCATCCCCAGTACTTCTGAGCTGGGGCATTGTTCCGGTTGTGTTGGGCTGGGTGATGTTGCGGGGAAGCAAGAATTTAAAACGTGAAGTAATTCGCGATCGGTTTTTACAATTAGTAAAGGCAAAACGCGGACGGTTGACGGCGGTAGAATTCTCGCGGGTGGCCGAGTTGGAATTGAGTGTGGCCCGGACCTATCTCGATCGGTGGGCGCGGGAATGCCATGCGGACTTTGATGTGACCGATGCCGGGGAGATTCAGTATTTGTTTTTAGAACCTAATTTATTGACCAATAGCACTGGGCAGCCGTTTGAGATTTTTGAACAGATGCGAGAAAAGGTAAGCTTGCCCTAGGGAATCGTATTTTTTTGAAGAGGTTTTAGACTATGTAGGCTATCCATGACCCACCTCAAAAAGGAATTTCCCGAATATCCACCATCTGCCCACACTAAAAATAGTCGATTAGTCCGTTCTGGTATCATGGCTTTCACCTGTTTTAACACCTGTCCCCCCTCTCGTTCAGGTAAACTGACTGCCGTTACTAAAACGCACATGACTAAACCAAGGCAATCGATTGTTAGATGACGTTGTTCTTTGGTGGCTACGTGTTTATACGCAATGAGCTTATACCCGGAGAATTTTTTGCCCAAGTCTTGACTTTTCAAACATCCTCTGCGATCTTCAGTATTAACGACAAAGTGGAGCCAAATGTTACAAGCATTAAAACCCAGTAAAATGCAATATCGACCCCAGAAGGAATAGTTGGTCATGGTCAATTTTAACGATTATGATCCAGAGTGCTTCAAAAAATTGCTACACTACTCCCCCAAAGCTGAAGAATGGTCATTTTACACAAGGCTGCGTAGTTGATCCCTGAGTTAATTAAAAATGAACTTCACATAATTGATGGAAGAGACCTTAGTAAATTAATTGATTTAGAGGACAAGTCTTAGGGGAGGATAATTCTAGGAGTAAAACTAAATCCCTCTAATTTAGAAGCTTTAAGTTTGACAAAGTTACGCCTAAAAACTACTCCAGTCTATCACATGTGCGATATGCGAGAATCACTATTGTCAAAGCTACCGCCTTCTTCGCTTGAGGGTCATTGGTTTGTTTCTAGTAGTAGGTTGCAAAATGTTAATAGTTTGAGAATCAAAAGGTTGATGGATATATTAATCTCTATGACTTTATTAATACTTTTATTTCCATTGTTGTTACTAGTGGCCGCAGCAATCAAGTTGGATAGTCCTGGTAAAATTTTTTACAGTCAACTGAGGAATGGACAAAATGCTAAACCTTTCAAAATTTATAAATTTCGTTCCATGTATAGAGATGCCGAAAATGGCGGTGCAAAATGGGCTGCTGTAGGAGATGTCCGCATTACTAGGGTCGGTTATTGGTTAAGAAGTCTCCGCATTGATGAGCTACCACAGCTTTGGAATGTATTAAGGGGGGAAATGAGCTTGATTGGGCCAAGACCAGAGAGACCAGAGTTTGACGCAAAGCTTAAGGAAGCCATTCTACACTATGAACTTCGGTACTTAATCAAGCCAGGTATATCCGGCTGGGCGCAGGTGCTTTATCCTTATGGTGCTTCCGTTAACGATTCCCGTGAAAAGTTAGCCTATGACCTGTACTATATTAAAAACTATTCTCTAAGGCTAGATCTAGTGATATTTTTTAAAACGATCGCGGTAGTGCTCGGTGGTAAAGGCCGATGAATCCGAAGATTTTAGTAACGGGTGGTGCTGGTTATATCGGTTCTCATGTTGTGCGTCAGTTAGGAGAATATGGTTATGATATTGTTGTCTATGATAATTGTTCTACGGGTACACCCCAAGCTGTGCTTTGCGGTGAGCTAGTTGTTGGTGATTTATCTGATGTAAATCGTCTTTACCAAGTTTTTGGTAAATATCGATTTGATGCGGTTATCCATCTTGCAGGGCGTTTGATTGTTCCCAAGTCCGTTTCCTATCCCCTTGATTATTATTCCAACAATACTTGTAATACTGTCAATCTATTGCATTGTTGTAACGTGATGGGGGTTGATAAGTTGATTTTTTCGAGTACCGCCGCAGTTTATGGTGAGTCTGCTCAAAATCCTGTTACTGAGGATACTCCGACATTACCGATTAACCCCTATGGTCGCTCTAAGCTGATGAGTGAGTTAATTATTCAAGACCATGCTAAGGCTTCGACATTGCGCTATGTGATCTTGCGTTATTTTAATGTGGGCGGTGCAGATCCAGTTGGTAGAATTGGGCAAAATTCCCGCGCCAGTCATCTAATTGCCAATGCTTGCAATGCTGCTCTCAAGAGGCCGTAAGAATTAAAAATTTTTGAGACTGATTTCCCTACGCCCGATGGTACGGGTATTCGTGACTATATCCATGTTGAGGATCTTGCGGCGGTGCATATTGATAGTTTACGTTATTTAGAGGATGGCGGAAATAGTGAGGTTTTTAATTGTGGTTATGGAGAGGGGTATAGTGTGCGACAGGTAGTGGAAAGGGTGAAGGCTATTTCTGGTGTAGATTTTCCTGTGATTAGTGGTGAGCGTCGTGCTGGCGATCCTGCATCTGTAACCGCGTCTATTGAAAAGATAAAAAAAGTTTTGAGTTGGCAGCCTAAATGTGATAGCTTGGGCGCTATTATTTCAAGCGCTTTGGCTTGGGAAAAGCGAAAACTAAAATGATGTAATTTTTTCTCAGGTAACATCTAAAGCTTCTCATAGAAATTAGTATTGCTTAAAGGATCGTAAGTTGAGTGAAAAATAACTTTTTAAAAAACGGATTCTATAATGTCTTCGCTGGAATTATCCGCATTGGATTAGCCATACTCACGATTCCACTACTAATACGTTTGATTGGCGTTGAAGAATATGGATTGTGGACATTGGCTTCAACCATAATCCTCGTAGTTGCCTTAGCTGAAGCAGGACTTTCTACCGCAACTACCGTATTTGTTTCTCAAGATTTAAATAAAGAAGATGTTGAGAGTTTGTCCCAAACCTTAACTGTAACAATTGGTGGTATTTTGATATTCGCAACTTTTGCATGTATCTCTCTTTATTTTAGTGCTGATAGTATTGTTTCTCTATTTTCTAGATTAGAGCAATCTCAACATATATCAGTTGTACATGCATTACAACTTGGATGCTTAGTAGTCTGGTCTAGACTATTACAACTTACTTTAATAGGCATAGAGCAAGCTTATCAACGCTATAGCCTACTCAATATTTTAAACACCATACAAAATTTTTCTTTGAGTTTAGGTCTAGTCGGAATAGCTTGGCTAGGAGGTCGAACAGTTGAACTTATGCAATGGCAGGTTCTAATAAGTATATTAATATTAACAGGACATATTTGGATAGTACGATCTCTAGTACAGCATATTCACCTTAGACCAATTTGGAATAGAGAAAAAGTTTTAGCGATCGCTGATTATAGTTTTACAGTTTGGCTATTGACATTAGGAACAGCCCTATTTAGTAGAGGAGATCGCTTGATTGTTGGTTATTATTTAGGTTCCGAAAGTCTTGGTATATATGGAGGAGTTACTGAAATAGCATCAGCAATTAATTCGTTTTCAGCATTGCCAGTTCAGCCACTTGTGCCAATTTTAAGCGGTTATTCTAAAAATCATAATATTAGCCACTTAGAGCTAACTCAAAAAATCAAACAAGCCATAGAATTAAATGCGTTTTTCGCTCTAGGTTCAGCAGCTTTTTTATTTCTATTATCACCATTTATTATGCGCTTAATGTTTGTTGAAGTAGCTACTGATAACACATTAATAGCACTACAAATAGCAATAGTAATTTATGGTCTTTTTTCACTTAATGCTGTGGGGTTTTTTATTCTCATTAGTAATGATCCAAAAACAGTAATGAGAATTCAATTAATAAGTGGCATCTTAGCTTTAACATTAATTTTTATAGGAGCAAGTAAATTTGGTCTTTTAGGAGCTATTGTTGGTAACATTGGCTTTCTTTTAACTTGGCTGATGATTTTCTGTGGATTAAAGCATCTGAAGATATCTAATTTATTATGGCTGAAATCTTGCTTATTTTTATTGGTTTGGTTTACAGTTTGTATAATAGGAAAATTATTAATTTCTCAGCTTGAATTTTTAATCATTTTTTCTATTATTCAAGTAATAATTATTGTGAGCCATATCATCAATATTTTTAGTGAGGAATTAAATTTGTTGTTGTATAAGATCGTATCTACAAAGGATTAATGACTGCAACTAATCTGATAGATAAACTCAAAATCTTGTAAGTTTTTAATAACGCTGGAAATGGCTTAAAATGGAAGAAACACTAAAATCACCTCAAAAGTCTAGCGCAGTCTATTTTTTAAAGACTATTTATCATGTTATTTCTGAATTAGGATTTAATTCCCTTAATACGATCGCGTTTATTAGAAGTATTCCTGTTTATACTTATCAGCTTATAAACTTTTGGATCAAAACGAAAAAATTTAAGCAAGTTCCTCTCATTGGAACACCATTCCCATGCATGTTAGATAGATACGAAGGGGCTGGCTCTTTACCTAAGCATTACTTTCATCAAGATCTATGGGCATCTCGTAAAGTGTATCAAAATAATCCAGAGCATCACATAGATGTGGGTTCAAGAATTGATGGTTTTGTTGCTCATGTGCTGACTTTTCGTGATGTTGAAATCCTTGATGTTAGACCCATGACTTCCAATATTTCTGGTATGACTTTCCGTCAAGCAGATTTAATACAACCAGAAGATTTACCAACTAGCATTTGTGACTCCCTTTCATGTCTACACGCTTTAGAACACTTTGGATTGGGTCGGTATGGAGATCCTATTGATCCAGAGGGATATATTAAAGGTTTACGTTCTTTAACTAAGTTGTTAAAGCCAAGTGGGACATTATTACTGTCAGTTCTAATTGGTAGAGAGAGAGTGGAATTTAATGCTCATCGTATTTTCTCTGCTAAAACTATCCTTTCACTAACCGAATCAGATTATGAGCTGATTTCTTTTTCTTATATTGATGATAATGATGATTTTCACAATAGTACTAAGACGGTTGAAGTTCCAGATATGATACATGGCTGTGGACTTTTTGAGTTTAGAAGATTATCATTGAATTTACCAATCAACTAAAAGGTAAAATCTTAATGTACAAAAAAGGGAAAATTTCAATCAACTACAATGATGTTTATACTTTTATTATTCAAATAATACTAGTTATAATCATGGTACTAGTAAGTTGGGTTTTGACTGTTATTCAGTACGAAAAATCAGATGTATTTGGTAGATATTTGATTGGAACAACTGCATATGATATAAGGTCGTACTTGGGAGAAATTAATGTATATATCGAATATATTAGGGCATTTAACCTGAAAGAGGTGATCTTCTCTTCATACGGACCAATTGTTACACTATTATATTCTTTACCATTAATAATGAATATGCCGTTTCTTTTTGCCATAATTAACGGTATTGCCATATTAATAACATTTAGGTTGATTACGAGCTTAGATACCTATAAAAAAGTTTTTATAGCTGCAATAATATTAAATCCATATTATTTGATATCTATTTGGGGACCATCTAAAGATATTCTTGCTCTTTTATTCACGGTAATAACTTTTTATGTAATCAGAAAAGACGAACTTGATTTATCAAATCGTAAGCAGAAACTAGTTAGATTTATCGTTACACTCTTAATTCTCTCTATTATATCATCAGGCATTCGTGCTAACGTTGCTCTCTCTATTTTAGGATTTATATTTTTCTACATAATTAGATATGTACTTAAATTCCGTAAATATAGTATTTATTCCACGCTTATATTTGTCTCATCAATTATATATGTAATTTATAGCGCCGGATTCAAAGAATATACTTCTGTATTTGAGTCTGTAGGAACAAGTTATATTCCAGATTGGATTATTAATGCAAATCCCTTCGTAAAATTGATTTTATTGCCATTCTATCTTGTTCTTTATGCTTTGTGGGATTATATTAAGCCATTACCTGTGGCAAACAAACAAATTGACCTAGTATATTTATCTTTAACAATTGGAGGTATATTTATTGCCTATTCAGTTTTATTGATGTTTTTAAAATGGAAGAATTTTATTGTTAATTACAATAATGCACATGTATATACTTTAATATACATACTAATTACTATTCAAAATAATTATATTCATCCTCGATATCTGTACCCAGTTATTCCTTGTATATTCCTGCTAATCAATCTAAGAAATAATGTTTTCTTGTTTGGGTTGTTTTCACTTATTTTTATCAAAATCTTTATATCTTTTGCGATACCACTTACTGGGCAGATAAATCTTGATTCATCTTTACCTCCATATCTTCCATATGATATACTTTTCTACTATTAGTAGTATAAAAACGGTCTACCTTTTATTTTAATTTATATGACTATACCTATTCTCGTAGTTTCCTGTGACAAGTATCAAGATGTTTGGCATCCTTTCTTTCACTGCTTTTTTAAAAATTGGTCAGACTGTCCCTACCCAGTTTATTTAGTTTCTAATACTCTCAAGTATCCAGACGATCGCGTATCACCTCTACTAATTAATCCTGACATGGACTATAGCTCTAATCTTATTAAAGCTTTGTCCTTAATTCCCGAAGATTGGGTAATCTTTTGGGTGGAAGATCGTCCTCCTGCCAGTCCTGTAGACACTGATAAATTAGTAAAGCTGATTCAATTAGCTCAAGCTAAAGATGCAGGATATCTAAAATTGATTCCGTGTAATCCACCAGCGTTAGTTGATAAGGTGGAAGAGATAGGAGAAATTCCTAAAGGATCTCGTTATCGCATATCTATGACAGTAGCCTTATGGAAAAAAGAAACCCTACTCAAAATTTTAAAGGCTGGGGAAACAGCATGGGATATTGAGAAAAAGGGCGGGATAGAGAGGGCTAATGCAATCAGCGATCGCTTCTTTGCGCTCCCCATTGATACTTTTTCTAAGCCTCCACTTTTAGATATACATTTAATTTCTAAAGGAAAAATAATGTGGCGGGGATTAAAAATGCTAAAGGATGAGCGGCTATTAAGTTACTTAGAAAATCGTCCTAAAGCATCCTTCTGGAAAAACATCTATTTTGAGTGTTATGAACTAATCTGGAATTTTTACTTCCGTATAATTTGGTTTTACAAAAAGCTAATATCGTCAAAATAATTTATATATTAAAAAAGTGACAGATGATGTCTATAAATACAGACTATCCTACATTAACAGTAGGAATACCCGCCTATAATGAATCAGCCGATATAGAAAGGGTGGTCAGAGATTTTTTGGCAACAGCATATCCAAATCTCATAGAAGTATTCGTTGCTGACGGTGGTAGTACTGATAATACTGAAGATATAGTAAAAAAAATATCATTAGAAGATGCAAGAGTCAAACTTATTCATAATCCCTTAAAAATTCAATCTGTTGGACTCAACATAATTATAAAAGAATCTAAGGGAGATATTTTTCTCCGAGCCGATGCTCACTCAAATTATGCATCTGACTATGTAGAGAGATGTGTAGAAGCATTGATAGAATCAAATGCTCTTAATGCTGGTGGGGCGCAGCGTTTTGTAGCGAAACAGACCTTTCAAGCAGCGATCGCCTTAGCTTCTAAGAGTATTTTAGGTAATGGTGGGGCGCACTATCGAGACCCAAATTATATAGGATTTGTTGATACAGTTTACTTAGGATGTTTTTGGCGAAAACTATTATTAGAGTTATCACAAAAAGATGATAAGCCTTATCTAGTAAAAACAGACTATGTTAATGAAGATTTTGAGTTAAATATGCGTCTCAATAGATTTGCATTTGATAATGCACAAATGACCAATCAAGATACAGAAATAAATCAAAAATCACCTGCTATAGCTCTAAAAGCAATCTATCAAAGCAACAAAATCAAGGTTTGGTACTATCCTAGAAAAACTTGGAACTCTCTAATATTGCAGTATTTTAAATATGGTCGAAGTCGTTGCTTAACGGCTAGCAAGCATCCATTGATGTTGCAGATTAGGGGAATTATTCCTTTTATAGTAATTTCTCTAGCAATATTTATGTTAATTATTGACTTGCTATTTCCTAGCCTTGGTTTACCGATCAAAACTTTATTTTTATTAGGTGTTTGTCTACCTTTTCTGGATAGTTTACGTCTTAATTTTCAATACAGTAAAACTTTTATTACAGAAATTTGGCGCGGTGATGTAAATGCAAAGCCATCATTCCTTACCCTCTGGTTTTTCTGCGGAGTCGTCTTGTTAACGATGCCGATCGCCCATTTTTCTGGTTACGCTTACCAACTAATCAGAAATAGAATCAGAAATAGAATTTATAGAATTGACGGCTGGTAGGCAGGATAACCAGTACATCATCAGAAAATATCAATCCAAGAATTATATTACATGAAATTAAGAGAAAATTACATATGATTTATACAAATATAGGCAATCCTACTTTGACGATAGCAATTCCAGCTTATAACGAGGCCGCGAATATAGAACGGGTATTGAGAGGATTATTTTCAACAAAATATCCAAATCTAATAGAAGTATTTGTTGCTGATGGTGGTAGTATCGATGGAACTCAAGATATTGTCAATAAAATATCGGCAGAAGACTCACGAGTTAAACTCATTCATAACCCTCTAAAAATTCAATCTGCGGCTCTAAATCAAATGTTGCAAGACAGTAGTGGAGATATTTATTTGAGGCTAGATGCTCACTGTGAATATGCACCAGATTATATTGAAAGATCTGTTGAAGCTTTGCTAAAATCTGAAGCAATGGATGCTGGCGGGGCGCAGCGTTTTGTTGCTAAAAACTATTTCCAAGCCGGAGTAGTATTGGCAACAAAAAGCTTTCTTGGTAGTGGAGGAGCAAAATACAGAGATCCTAATTATGATGGTTATGCTGATACTGTATTTTTAGGATGTTTTTGGCGAAAAGACTTACTAGAAATGTCAGGTTACAGTGTTGCTCGTAACGAAGATGCTGAGCTATGTCTAAGATTAATTCAACAAAACAAAAATGCAATTTACGTTAGTTCACAAATAAAAGTTTGGTACTATCCAAGAAACACTTGGATAGGTCTATGTAGGCAGTATGTAAAATACGGTCGAGGACGTTGCCTAACTCATATTAAGCATCCCAGGATCTTTCATCTGAGAAGCCGATTACCAGTAATGCTGCTGCCAATCATGGGTTTATTGTCTATTTTGACTATCCTTTCCCATGTTTTGTATATTGGGTTATGTTTGGAAATGTTGATTATACTAGCTCTGTTAATTCCCGTTTTCGAGGCCCTCAGAATTACATTGCAATTTAATCAAAACTTCACCGAGGAATTTTGGCGAGGAGAGGCAGATGCAACACCTTCTTTAGTGCAAAGATTCTTTTGCTGTTCGTTGGCACTTTATACCATGCCAACAGCATACAATGTTGGTTATTTATACCAGCTTTTCCGAATCAAATTCATGAAAAAACATGATCTAATTTTCTTTGAGTAGTCCCTACACAATTTCATTTCTATTAAGCTAATCGGCATTTAAGGTGCAAGAAGCAGAATATAGAACAACAGACTTACCAACTAATCAGAAATAGAGTTTATAGAATTGACGGCTGGTAGACAGGAGAACCAGTAGCAGTAGCAGTAGCAGTAGCGATTTTTGCAGGAATAACACTAAATAAGCCAAGGGCGATCGCTAAAACCAGCCACACTAATGTATGCTTATTTTTTCTAAAAATAATAATTATGACTACTCATGCCAATCGCCATACCACAATGAGTGTAACAATAATACCCTGACTACTAAGCAGGATGAAGGCGATCGCGTAAGCACTGCTACCAAGCTCTGGTTTACGATAATAAAGATGCGATAATTGCGATTGTACCAATAACAAAGGAGGAAAAAATACATGGCGATCGAGATCACTCGTAAATCCTTATATGATTCCGATTTCTTACTATGGACTCAAGACACCGTAGCCAAAATAAAGGCTAGGGACTTTGACCGTGTGGACTTTGAAAACTTAATCGAGGAGATTGGAGCTTTGGGGCGATCTGAAAAAAAAAATTAGCAAGCCGTTTAGAAACTTTGTTGGCTCATTCCCTCAAACGGCTTCATGTCAATATGCCTCAAGAATTTAATGGCTGGGAACGGACGATCGGGGAACAGCGTAGACGATTAACTCAAGCCCTAAGAAAAACTCCTAGCCTAAAATCTGTTTGGGATGAACTGCTTGACGATGCTTGGGAGCTTGCCCTAGATACGATTAGAGACGATTATCTACAGTATCAATTCCCTGATACATTGCAGTTTGGGCGCGCTATCGATACGATGCTAAATGTTGATTTTTGGGTTTGCCCGTGCTCTAATGACGTGATAATCTAACCCAGAGTGGGTGCTGGAATGAAAGCTGCTATCATTTAAGGCCCATGATAGCGGCTTTAAAATCTATTGGATAACATCAATTTATGACTATTTCCCAAGAACAAGATGAATCAATCAATCTATCTAAACTCTGGTATGTTATCAGAAAACGATGGGTTCCAATATCAGTAGTGATGGCTTCTGTTTTTGGATTAACAGCTATTCTCACTTTTATCCAAAAACCAATCTACGAATCTCAAGGCAAACTAGTTTTCACTAAAAAAGATGCGATTTCCTCACTCAGCAATTTAGCCGATAAGGTAGGAGATTTAGGGGGCTTAACAAACACTAGTAATCCTGTTGAGACCGAATCTGAGATTATTCGCTCACATCCTATTATTAGCAAAACTATTACTTCCTTAGGACTTAAAGACTCAAAAGGCGAAACATTATCAATAGATAGTTTTTTTAAAAATCTTAGTTTGAAGCCTATCCGAGGAACTGATGTCTTGCAAATTTCCTATAGAAGTACCAGTCCGCAAGAAGCTAGTAATGTGGTGAACACGATCATCAAAAATTACCTAGACAGTAATATTAGTTCTAACCGTACTGAAGCAAAGGCTGCAAAAGAATTTTTATCTAGTCAATTACCCAAAGTTGAAGAGCAAGTAAAGAAAGCTGAAGCAAATTTACGAACCTTTAAAGAAAACAACAAGGTAGTGGCTTTAGACGTAGAAGCTAAATCTGGGCTGGAATCTTTGAGTAAATTATACGCCACAACTAACGAAATTCAAGGTCAGTTGGCAGCATTAGAAACTCGCTCTCAATCTTTGCAAAAAGAAATGAATCTCAATACTCAGGAAGCTACGGATCTTACGGCTCTAAGTCAATCCACATCTGTCCAACAAGCTCTGACTGAGTACCAAAATATCCAAAGAGACATAGCAGTAGCAAGGACTATTTATTCTGACAAACATCCTAATATTGTGAGTTTAATGGTCAAAGAAGAAGCTCTAAAGCAAGAATTAGATTCAAGAGTTGCACAAACCATTGGTAACTCTAAGTCCTTGCCTCAACAACGTCGGCAAGTGGGACTACTTACGCAGTCTTTAACTCAAGACTTAGTCAAATCAGAAGTAGAAAAGTTGGCTTTAAGAAGTCAATTAGAGGAACTCCAAAATGTATTTACCGATAATAGAAAGCGTTTAGATGCCTTACCCAGGCTAGAAGAACAACAGACCCAGTTACAACGCCAACTATTAGTAGCCCAAGGAACTTATGAGCAGTTGCTGAAGCAGTTCCAGGTAGTACAGATATTAGAGAGTCAAAATGTCGGTAATGCAAGACTTGTTGCCGAGGCTTTAGTTCCATCAGTTGCTGTATCACCTATAGTTGCCCTCAATTTAGCTTTAGGCGGATTTTTATCAATTCTTTTAGGCTTGGGAACCGCACTGCTATTGGAGTCAATGAATCGATCAGTCGATAATATTGAAGACGCGAAACTTTTACTAGATATTCCTATCCTAGGTACAGTTCCCTTAATCACTGAGGTAGAGAATAAGACGATTAGTGTTGGCAATCAAAATTCGCATTTATTAGATAGCTCATATAAAACATCATATGCTATTACTAATTCATTTGAAATTATTCAGACTAATCTAAGCTTTAGCCTTCTTGGTAAAAAATCACCAGTTATTTTGGTTACTAGTGCAACGCCGGGTGAAGGAAAATCTTTTACGGCAGCGAACTTGGCAAAGGTTATGGCAGCAAGGGGAATGCGCGTGCTACTAATAGATGCGGATATGCGCCGTCCCTCCCAACATACAGTTTGGCAGACATTTAATATAAAAGGATTGAGCAATGTTTTAATCAATGAAACATCTTTAGAAAATAGTATTCTTCATCCTTTACCCAATTTGGATTTAGATTTGGTGACTGCCGGAACTCTTCCTCCTAATCCCATTGCTTTGTTAGATTCTTATCCCATGGATGATTTCGTCAAAAAGGCAAGAGATAATTATGACTTTGTGATTATAGATACTCCGCCTTTGATGTCTGTTGCTGATCCTCTCGTTGTCAGTAAGTTTGTGGATGGGATATTGTTGGTGGTGCGTCTTGGTAAAGTTGATTCTCAAGAGGTTGTCATGTCGAAGTCATTACTCGATCAATCTAAAGTTCCTGTTTTGGGAATGATCCTCAATGGCATTAGCGAACAAAGTAGTTATGGCGGATATTACTATGGACGAGATTATTATTCTGCAAGCAATTGAAATGGATGGGCTGAAAAAAACTGAAGCCAATGAATTGTTCGATATTAGTCGAAATACAATCAACTTGTGGTTTAAGAACCGAGACGAAATAGGGGATATAAAGGTAAAAACAAGAGCGTCTGGTAGTCAACAGCCCAAAATTAGCAACTGGGAAAAGTTTCGAGAATTTGTCAAAGAGCATGGGGATGAGAGCCAAGCAGAGATGGCTGAGTTATGGGGAAATATCAGTTAAAGGTCGATCTCACGAGCATTAAAACAAATAGAATTTACCTGTAAAAAACTTATAGTTATCGGGAGCGAGATGAAGAAAAGTGGAATGAATTTCGCGCAGCAGTAGGCTCTCCCAAAGCATCGCACTTGGTCTACGTTGATGGATCAGGGATGGATGAACGTGATAATTATGGGTATGGATGGTCTGAAAAAGGTGAACGAATTCATGCAATCAAAGCAGGTCGTCGTCAGGGACGTATCAATATGATTGTAGGATATCGAGATGGAAAATTGATTGCCCCGCTCATAATGGCGTTATGATCGCGATCGGTTTACCCTTGTGATGCTATGTCTTTGAGTCTGCCTTTGAGTCTGTTTTTTAGCCCTATTTTGACACTGTTCAATACCAGAGCTATCCCTTCATTTCTACTCGCAAGCGTCGAAGCTGAAAATGCTCCAATAGTTTTGAGTAGCGTCCTGTTGAGTTTAGTCGTGATTTATCTAGCCAGTAAGCTGGGTTCTGAATTAGCTCGGCGTTTTGACTTTCCACCCGTCTTAGGTGAACTTGTCGCTGGGGTTGTTGTTGGGGTTTCAGCCCTTCACTTAGTTACGTTTCCCGAAGGCGGACTGACGGCCACAGACTCCCTCGTCATGACCGCCATCCAATTACTCAATCACCTTACACCAGAAAATCTTGCAACTGTTTTCGCGTCCCAAAGTGAAGTAATTTCAGTCCTAGCTGAGCTTGGCGTGATTATTTTATTATTTGAAATTGGGCTGGAATCAGATTTAAAGCAGCTTCAGGCTGTGGGTGTTCAGGCTGTGGTGGTGGCCTGTGTGGGGGTCGCTGTTCCTTTTGCGGCGGGCACATTGGGCTTGATGAGTATTTTTCGTGTTCCTACGATCGCTGCTATTTTTGCCGGGGCTGCGCTCACTGCAACTAGTATTGGCATTACCTCAAAAGTATTGTCTGAAATGGGACAACTGAAATCAAAAGAAGGCCAAATCATTGTGGGTGCGGCCATTATTGATGATGTTCTTGGCATTATTGTGTTGGCGGTTGTGGCTAGCCTCGCTAAGACGGGTTCAGTCGATGTCATGAATGTTGGATATTTGATTGTGAGTGCAACAGCATTTTTGATCGGATCGATTCTACTCGGCCAAGTTTTTAATTCGTCGTTTATTGCTATTGTTTCTAAATTAGAAACCCGTGGAAATATTGTTATTCCTGCCTTAGTGTTTGCCTTTTTTATGGCATTTTTAGGCAATGCGATTCATTTGGAAGCGATTCTAGGTGCATTTGCCGCCGGACTCGTACTCGAAGAAAGCGATGTACGTAAAGAATTAGATGAATTAATTAAGCCGATCGCAGATTTATTAGTCCCCATTTTCTTTGTCACCGTCGGAGCTAGAGCCGATTTAAGTGTTCTAAATCCAGCCGTTGCGGACAATAGGGCTGGACTGTTGATTGCGATATTCTTAGTAGCCGTTGCGATCGTGGGTAAAGTGGTTACAGGTTGGTTTGTGTTTGGAATTCCTAATGTCAACCGATTGGCAATTGGAGTTGGAATGGTGCCCCGAGGTGAAGTAGGGCTTGTGTTTGCGGCGATCGGTTCTGCTAGCGGAGTTTTGAGTAAACCGTTGGAAGTGTCAATTATTATCATGGTAATTCTGACGACATTTTTAGCGCCGCCGCTATTACGCATTGTGTTTAGAACGTCCACAGAATCGAATATTACAGTTGATTCTTAGCCCATTAAATTCAAATAAAAAAGCGATCGTTATCTGAATGACGATCGCTAATACTCTAGTAATTTAAAGTCAACCTATTGGATAGCTTTCATTAAGAACTCCGCAATCTGAATTAATTCAGCCTTATTAAACTGGTCCAACAAACTCCGCGCCGCCCCCTTGGGATCCGAAGGAATGGTGATTTGACGGCGGGTTGCCACCCCAACAGAGGAATTATTGGTCGCGATCGGTTCCACCGTTGCTATCGATTTTGCAACAGTTGAGTCAACTGCATTTTCCTGAGAAGCATCCCCAGTCAAGCGTTGAAGTGCCATACTCGGGAACACCTCAGCACTACGTCCCGCAATCACCAACTCACTGCTGACCTTAAGCTCTTTTATGATCACCGGAGCCAATGCGGCAAATGATGACTTTGGATTTGCAATTGCCTGTTGGCTAACCTGAAGCAAATTAATCCAAGGCTTTGATGTTTTATTTAAAGCTGTCAGTTTAGTGCAAAGCATTGATAGCTGCTGGCGGGATTTTGGATTGTCGCCTTGCTTAAACAATTGAAGCATCATTTTCAGAATATTCTGAACCTGCGCTGTAGCCGGACTGACGTTGCCTGGAGACATTGCACCCAGTTTAGCTGCACGAATCAGAACTTTTAAATAATCGCCCAACGCCTTAAACACAGGTACCGATCGGCGCAATGCCAATTCACCATCTTCAGGCCGCAATCCATAGGGACCTTGCAATGCCTCAACCAGCTCCTTCAATGCATCAAATCCTTTAAGAAAGAGATCCTCAAGCTTCCGATCGACTTTCAGGGGATGATCTTTAATTAACTTGAAATAATCTTCAAGATAATGACCCGTTTTGTGGATGCTATCATACCCCAACATCGCCGCCCCACCCTTAATAGAATGCGCGGCCCGAAAGAGATGATTCATCGCTTCATTGTCTGCGATGGTTGCTTCCAAATGCAGAAGTCCTTGCTCTATTGTGTCTAGATGTTCTTTCGCTTCTTCAATAAAGAACCGTAAAATCTGCTGCTGTTGCTCGGTCGCTTGCACAACGAATCTCCCAATGACTGATGAGTAGATGAAGAGGGTGGCTAAATCCTGGCTGAAAACTAACTTAAACTTAAATAAACAGGGTCATTTTTACTTAGTCTCAGTCTGCCCATAATCTTCAAGAACTACCTATGAATCCATTCTCTCAGGAAATGGTTAGCTTACAAGACTAGAACGATAAGTTTAATGGAGCTGTATTTCCCCAGGTTGTCGCCAGAAAAACCACAACAGGAACAATGGCCAAAATACCTTGAAACAGATTCCCCAAAACAGAACCCACCACTATTCCAACCCCAGCCTTAACGGATTGCTTTAGCTCCTTGCAATGAATATACTCGCCCACGATCGCCCCCACCAGCGGACCAATCAACAACCCCAAAAGCGGACCTCCAACAGGCAACGCCGGGATCAATCCAAAGAAGCCAGCCACCATTCCCACAACCGCCCCAATTTGCCCAGAATTACTAGCACCCGCTTGCTTTGCGCCCAAGTAGCCCGCTAGAAAATCAATAGCAAACCCAAACAAAAACACCACCACGGCGCACCCGATCGGCCAAGCCAGAGCTGAAAAATTCTGAGTCGCCCATCCCCAACCCACAATGGCCGCAACAATCAAACTTGTGCCAGGAAGACCGGGTAAAAACGCTCCCACAATTCCTAACATCATCACTACGACCAAACACCAATACAAAATCACCATGGGCTGCCGAAAAAATTGTGTTTTAAGCTCCTAAAGTCTAGCTCAAATATTCCTTCAAGCTCACCATCAGATCCCCTTTTACCCGATCGTAATCCTCCGCTTGACACCAAGGCCGCAGCGCAACGATCGTTCGTTCACCCTGGGTCAGACTTAAAAGCTGATGCGTGGCTTTTGGGGTCGTCAGAACATTAGGATGATGTTCCACAAGCGTCATTAGGGCCTGGATTGTGGGCTTGAAAGGCCGATCCCCAATATCGATCTTCACCTCCACACGTCTCGTTCCCATGACGGTGAAATTTTTAAGCGTGCCACTAAATAGATTGTTATTCGGCACAATAATGCGTGTATTGTCGCCTGTCACGATCGCCGTTGAAAACAGCCCAATACCATCCACCGTCCCCGACACGCCGCCGCCTTCAATGGAATCGCCCACTTCAAAGGGTCGAAAACTAATCAACATAATGCCCGCCGCAAAATGGGACAGACTACTCTGTAATGCCAAGCCCACCGCCAAGCCCGCCGCCCCGACGATCGTCACCAAAGTCGTGGTCTCAATCCCTACCAAATTCAGCGCTGCCACACCGCCCACAACCCAGATCACTATTCCGATCATTTGCAACGAAAATTTTTGCAGCGTTGGCTCAACCCTGGTCAAAACTTGGCGGCTGAGGCTTTGGGCAAACTGGGCCGCAATGCGCGTAAAAAATAGTAGAGCTGCGGCCCAAAAAAACTTAGGCAGCAGGTCCAGTCCACCCTTTAATACCGACTGCAACGTGCTGTTATCTACCAGCCTATCCACAACAATTTGCAACAGAATGGCTTGACTTAGGAGTGGGTGGGTCAGTAGGTTCGGTTCATTCATCGACTCGGCTTCGCTCCAACGGGTACAACATTATCGTCATTGGCAAATTATCACGTCCAGGAGTATTAAAATCCCTATTAAAATCCCTACTGTTTCCCAACTTTAAAACTTGCATTCATTTCTGTCAGCGTCTAACGTTAATCTATCGATCGCTCTAGATAGGCTGATCTAACGAAAAGTCAAGAACGATTTTTATTTTGGCATTTTATTTTGGCAGCGCCGCAGGATTATAGACAATTAGCTAGAATTTTTAGCCAAGGTTCAGCGGGAGTCGCACTAACATTTTATGAGTCCAAACCTCGATGATCTGTCTCGTCAACTCGATAGTCCTGATGTCAAAGATCGAAAACTTGCCCTAGCCGCCTTACGAGAGGTGTCGGCTCACGATGCATTTCCATTGATCAAAAAGGTCATCAATGATCCCAATCAACAGGTCCGATCGATGGCTATTTTTATGATGGGATTAAAGCCGACTCCTGAAGCGTTGCCGATTTTAATCGAAATATTGCAGACGGCTTCGGACTATGGTGTGCGGGCCGATGCGGCGGGAGCCTTGGGCTATATCGAAGATGTACGAGCCTTTGAGCCGTTAGTGAAAGCCTTTGAAACCGATACTGATTGGTTGGTCCGGTTTAGTGCGGCGGTATCGCTGGGGAATTTGAAAGATCCTCGGGCAAAGCCTGTCTTACTGCGAGCGCTCCAGAGTCCTGAAGTGGTGATTCAGCAGGCGGCGATCGCGGCCTTGGGAGAAATCAAGTCGATTGATGCGGTTGATGCGATTCTTGGGTTTGTCCAATCCGACGACTGGCTCGTGCGCCAGCGGCTTGCGGAAGCGTTGGGAAATCTCGATACTGAAAAAAGTGCATCGGCTCTTCGCTATCTTGCCAAAGATCCCCATGCCAATGTTGCTGAAGCCGCCACAATTTCGCTTCAACGACTTGCGAGGACTATGTAAATGGCGATGTAAAAGCGATAGCGATTCTATTGACGAAATGCTTTCACAAAAAAGGGGATACGATCGCATCCCCTTTTCTAATTAGCCACTGAATAATTTCGTAGCTCAGCTTAACTGCTTGACCTAGACTACTTCTGCTAACCTGCGGCTCTGAGCGGACGAATCCACCCGCGCAGGAAGTAATAAAGTGATGTCAGTGCTTCATTCAAGACCTTCGTACTCAACTGGAGTGCATCTACATTAGGCATCAGGTCAGACACCATGAAGTTACGCTCAATCAAGTCTTTTCCCTTGGCCTGAGTTTCCAACGTCGCTTTAGGGGGAATCGTATAGAAATCCGTAGGTCGGGAAATAATTGTAATGCCTTGACCACTTGGCGCAAGTTCCTTACCAAAGGTCAACGCAGCGCGACTGGTTTCGATCGCCGAGGTAACGACCATGATCTGATTGCCGTAGCTAATATTTTTATCTTCCAAAATCTTACGAACATTCTGAGCCGTCTCAATCATCGATCGACTAGTATGGTCCGCAATCATGGACGTGCCTGGAATCCCAAACTGCGTTTGAAGCAGTTTTACAATATCTGCCGTTTCAGAGATATCCTCTTTTTTCTCGCCTTTCTCCATGCGCTCCAGACGTGGACCCGCACTGACAATCAAAAGTGGATTATTGCCCCGCTCAGAATTGAACGCTTGGGCCGCCCCCAAAATCCGATTGCCCCGCTCCGTCAATTGAACAGGTAAGCCAGCTAACAACCCTAAACGCCCCTCGGAAATCGCTTCAGGCGGTGGGAAGAGTCCATTGCGATCGACTTTTTTAACAGGTGGCGCACTCTCAACCCGAGGGCTAAGCTTCAACCGGGTTGTATTCTGCCCCAAAAGAACAATCACACGTCTTGCTCCGCCAGGGAGTGCAGCAACATTCGGCTGCATAATTTGGACTGCTTCCATCTCAGTGCGCTGCGCTAAAAAATTCGCAACCAGTGGCAAACTAAACACCAATAACGATGCAACCCCAATCCGCAACAAAATTTTGTTGAACTTCCCCCCACTCTCCACATCTCGCCAAACCACACACAGCAGCACCAAAATCAATCCATAGGGATTAAGCACCACTGAAATGATTTGCCAGAGATCGCCCAGTAAACCACCAGATGGCGATCCATTAAAAAATGTCATCGCCGTCACGGCAACCAAAAGAGCTAAAACTAATCCTCCGAGAAACGCTTTAGGCAACGCTTTTAGAAGAACAAATCTAGCGGCAAGACCAACTAATATCCAAAGTAAAACCTGTGTTAACAGTAAAAAAACATCTGTGACCAATAAAACCATGGGGCGAATCCCTTCAGTAGCTGTGAAGACCTTGTCTGTGATGGGTTCGTGACGACGACATAACCCAGGAGACTGGATTGTACTCAAGATTTTTACAGTTGCAGAAGTTTTCTCGCAGTTCTTTAAGGCTTAATCCATCGGATACTTGCGTCATAATTAAATACTGTGGTCTATGTAACAAAAAAACGATTTTTTAGGGCAGAATTCTTGGAGAATCTCAGGGCATCCTAGACTCATATCTGAGCCTTTCCCGTCTAATTTATACATCGCCTAAATTCAGGAGAATTGACATCGTGCAACCCACTTCCCCCAGCACTTCAGATCCATCTAAAGGAAAAATTCTCGTCACAGGCGGCGCGGGCTACATCGGTTCTCATGCATCCCTTGCCCTGACCTCGGCGGGTTATGAGGTTGTGGTGCTCGATAGTCTGGTCTATGGTCATGCCAATATTGTTAAAGACGTATTGAACTTGGAACTGGTTGTGGGCGATACAAACGATCGTTCCTGTCTGGATTCACTGTTTAAAAAACACCACTTTGATGCCGTAATGCACTTCGCGGCCTATGCCTACGTCGGCGAATCCGTCACCCAACCTGATAAGTATTACCGCAACAATGTCGTCGGCACCCTGACTCTTTTGGAAGCCATGAAGGCTGCGGGGATCAAAAAATTCATTTTCTCCTCCACCTGCGCCACCTACGGCATCCCTACCATTGTCCCCATTCCCGAAGACCACCCGCAAAACCCTATCAATCCGTACGGCGCAACGAAATTAATGGTCGAGCGAATTCTGACCGACTTCGACCATGCCTATGATCTACGATCGGTTGCATTTCGTTACTTCAATGCTGCCGGAGCCGATCCCCAAGGTCAACTCGGAGAAGCCCACGATCCCGAAACTCACCTGATCCCGTTAGTTCTGTTTGCTGCCCTAGGTCGAATTCCATCGGTGTCTATTTTTGGAACGGACTACGATACCCCGGATGGCACCTGCATTCGTGACTATATCCATGTGACAGATTTGGCTCAGGCCCATGTTCAGGGATTAGAATATTTGATGAAGGGCGGAAAAAGCGATCGGTTCAACCTCGGCAACGGCAGCGGATTCTCTGTGAAAGAGGTCATCGAAACCGCCCGCACCGTGACAGGTCGCGAAATCATCGCCATTGAAAATCCTCGTCGGGCAGGCGATCCTCCAGCCTTGGTTGGCAGCGGCGATCGTGCCCGCAACGTCTTAGGCTGGGATCCCCAATATGCTGACCTCAAGACCATCTTGACCCACGCTTGGGCTTGGCACTTAAAACGTCACGGATAAATTAATCAGCTAATTGCATAGGTGTCATGATCTGAAAGTGACACAAAACTGAAACAAATCTGGGAGAGGGCTTTGCTAAACTGTTCAATAACGTTTAAATCGACTTTCTTCCAGCCAGAACGCCGCTATGTGTGGATATGTAGGCACATTAAAAAATACCGTTAGTCAAAAATACGCAAATTGTTCAACTGATCGTTCCTGCCTCGATCGTCTGCGGAACTGAACTTGTAAGGAAAAATTTATTATGAAGCTTCAGGACTCTCCCCTCATCGCATCCATGCCCCCCGCATCCGATAACCCTGATAACCCCGATGCCATTGAAAGCCTGATGGATCAGTTTTCGGTTCAGTGGCACACAAGACTAGTGGCTGAACTTCCCGCAGCGGCGAATCATCACGATGCCATTGTCAAGTGGTTGGTCGGCAACGATCGCACTCGTTACAGCGATCTTTCCACCGCTCAACTTAATATTCTTAAAAATGCGATGGACTTTCGCTATCGAATTTTGCGCGATCGATATCTTAATACCGCGCCTGATAAATCCTACCGAAACTTACTTCAACGCCTCAGTGGCATATTCCTGATTCGCAACAAAATTCAAACTTGGATTGCCTTATCTCGCGATCGGGCACGTACTGTGGTGGATGTACTTCAAGAAGTAATTCAAGAACTGATGCAACAGGATGCCTATCTTCAGCAGCAGACCGCATGGATTGGGAAATGCACCATGGATGGTCGATTGCGGAATGCGTTGATGATGGCGACGACTGAAGAATATTGTTTGCGGCCCGTACGAAATCAGCCGTTACTGATGTATCGGTTTGTCAACTATCTTAAACGAAGTCAGCGTGGCGGCATGACGCAAGTGCCCAGCAATGACTTTATCCGACTAGTCTCCGACGAGATGGGCCTGGGTGACGAGGGGGAAGGAGCCGTTAACCTATTAGATGCCAGCGCAGTGGCTGATTATCAAGAAGCTGAGGCTGAGGCGCAACAGCAGGAGGCCCGATCGGCAGTCGTGTCGAGCTTAGTGCTGTATTTAGATGAAAAAGTCGGGCCAGATGCATCTCAATGGCTGCGGCTGTATTTACAAGGCAATACCCAAGAAGTAATTGCCGAACGAATGGATTTACCCATTAAACAGATCTATCGACTCCGGGAAAAAGTCGGATATCACGCCATTAAAGTCTTTTCAGTAAAAAAACAGCCACACCTAATGAAAGAATGGCTGGGAATTTAGTACGTTATCTTTGTTAACTCGGTAACTCCTTAATGTGAGGGTTAATGTGAGGGAATGTAGTACGCTTGATAGCCATAGATGGGCAAGGGTTCAAAGGTAGGATTCTGCCTAGAGAAAGTTGCCTTGAAACGTATGTTTTGGCTTGACATTAGGAGAAGAAAATTGTGGATACTGCATCAGCAGAAAAACTTAGAAGTGTTGCTCAACAACTAGTTCAAGCTCGGGAAGCACAAGGTATTTCATTAGAGGAAATTGCGACAAAGACCTTCATCCCTATGCGAACTTTGAAAGCATTGGAATCGGGGGAAACCTTTAAGCTCCCCGAACCCGTTTTCGTTCAAGGATTTATCCGACGGTATGCAAAGCTCGTGGGTCTTGACGGTGATGCTCTAGCCAAAGAAATTCCGTTGAATACGGAGCCTGTAGCTGTTGATCTGATTAAAGATGCTCCTCGGCCTCCATTGGTCGATGTCATTCGTAACCAATTGTCTAGAGAGCCTGTACCAGATAAAGTAATGCGTCCAGTTGTTCTCTATAGGGCAGAAAACCCTATCCCTTTTGAGAGTGATAGCTATGGTGCCAACAATCCACAAACCGATCGTCCAGCTTGGCTGTTTCCAGTTTTAGGTGGACTACTAGGCTTCGGACTACTAGCGGGCGCGATCGTATTGTTGAGACCTCAAACTCCAGAAGTCAAGCCGACTAATGCCCAGACTCCATCGACTAAGCCGATCGTTATCCAGTCTAGCCCCAAGTCTAATGTAGTACCAAGTCCGATCGCTTCCGAAACGCCCAGCCCTAGCATTACACCCAGTCCAACGCCCAGCTCCAGCCTCACTAGTGGTCCAGTCAAGGTAGACGTTAGCTTGACTGATCGGAGCTGGATTGAAGTAGTGGTGGATGGGGACGTTAAATTTGAGGGGATGATGGAGAAAGGTGTAACCCAAAGTTGGTCAGGTCAGAAAGATGTCCAAATTTCCTCGGGGAATGCAGGAGCTGTGAAACTGGTCTACAACCAAGCGCCTGCCGTTGTCATGGGCAAGGCTGGACAGACGGAGACGAAGAAGTTTTCCGTGAAGAACTGAAGCGCTGACCAAACCCCACTACAATGGATGGGATTTTGTTGACCCCCTCAAGTTGATAGACTGCCATGCCTCGTCGTACTGACCTCAAGAAGATCCTGTTGATTGGCTCTGGACCGA
>JAYUEW010000176.1:0-7371 GCA_043739045.1 Synechococcales cyanobacterium | reverse complement strand
GGCGGATAGTTTGGAGGCGGTGTTGGCGGCATTGTATTTGAGTACTCAAGATTTATCTTGGATTCATCCGTGGCTTGATCCATTGTTTTTGAAACAATCAGAAGCGATTTTGGCGGACCCAGCAAGGCAGAACTACAAAGCTGCGTTACAGAATTGGACTCAAGGCATTTGGAAGACATTGCCCCAATATCGCACAAGAGAAGTGAGTTCAATTCATGATGATCCAGGGCGTTTTGTGTCGCAGGTTTGGATTCGGGATGAGTTGTTTGGGGAAGCGGTCGGGCGATCGATGAAGGCCGCAGAACAAGCCGTGGCGCAAATTGCCTATCAAACCTTAGCTGCTACCGATAATAATTCATCGCAATAGTGATTTAGATCAAGGTTTTAAATTAATGGTAGACAATTTGCCGACTCTCCAGACGACTATTCGCATTGCTGTGTTGGGCGTTGGGCGATGGGGCAGTCATTTGCTGAGAAATCTACTACAAAATCCCGATGTAACCATAGCGGCGGTGATTGATCCCTGGGAACCAAATTTAGAACGATCGCAAGATCTAGTTGATCCGATCGCCTCGCCTGACACTAAATGGCTCACGGATTGGCAAACAGCTCTTGATAGGCTTGAACTCGATGCGATCGTGGTTGCGACCCCGGCTAAAACCCATTACCCAATCATTCGGGCGGCTTTGATTAAAGGGCTGCATGTATTAGCGGAGAAACCATTGACTTTGACGGTCGCCGAATCGATTGAACTCTGTGAACTGGCTCAAAAAAATAACCTTCAACTCGTAGTCGATCATACTTATTTGTTCAATCCAGCGGTCGCTCATGCCCGCCGTTCAATTGGAACCTTGGGTAATTTGCGCTACGCCTATGGCACTCGGACCCATCTTGCACCCGTTCGCCAAGACGTAGATGCGTTGTGGGATTTAGCCATACATGACATTGCAATTTTGAATTATTGGCTGGACGATCTGCCTGTACGGGTTAGTGCACGGGGAAAAAGCTGGCTGCAACGGGATATTCAAACTGAATTGTCTCCCCATGGATTAGCGGATACTATTTGGGCGACTCTGGAATATTCCAATGGATTTTGTGCAGATTTACATTTCTCTTGGCTCAATTGCGATAAACAGCGACGGCTGGCGGTTGTGGGCGATCGGGGCACTATGATTTTTGATGAACTAGCCCCCGAACAATTGGTCATTCAGTATGGAGAACTCGTTAAAACAGAGCAAGGCTTTAGCCCCGATCGTCAAACCCAAGACATTCTCCCGATCGCACCTCAAGAACCGCTGAAATCACTGTGCGAACATTTTATCCATTGCGTACAAACCAATGAATCTTCAAAAATTTCATCAGGCTGGTTAGGCGCTGATTTGGTGGCAATATTAGTGGCGCTATCGGATTCGATGAATCAAAATAGTATCTGGATTTCCCTAGACGATCGGCTAATTCATAGAATTCATTGACTCTCCAGGTCATCTTTTCAGGTCTAACCTCTTTGAGATCTCTTCATCTTAATTCCCTAAAACCTTCCACAGAACCCACAAGGTCTATCATTACCTGTTATTTTTCTGTACAACCAAGAACTTATTGACATAAGATATCAACAAGTGCCATACTATTTTCAACGTCTTAGTTGATATATACTCTCAATTAGGATGAGTGCTTGCTCTCAACATGATGCTTTTGCCTACAATCCTTCCTAGTACAGACCTAGGAGATTGCGCCGTTTGGTGGCATGAGTGCGGCTGTAGGCGTTTCGTTCTCTCTAGGAATAGGGTCTGCGATCGTCATCGTGAAATGAGTGGTCTAATGAATTCTCATTTCCACAGGTGCGCGATCGTGGGCTTCTTTATTTGAATTTTGAATGGTTGTTGGCTGGGCGAGTGGCGCGGTATCAACGATTCATTGGTATAGCTAGTAATTAACGAGGGTTCTGTTCATGTCGTCTATCTCACGTTCCTTTGGAGCATTTCATCCGACCAAATACGATACTACTGCTCCTTCGCAAGACATATTGCTTTGGGTGAGTGCGGGGCCGAGTTTAAAATATTTTGATTTTCCATTATTGAAGATATTAAATAAGAACTATACCGTTGCTCGATGGGAATATGAGCAAAATAGCGACGAAGCAAGTTCTCTGGCCGAGGCTATCAATCTATTGGTGGACTATCTCAAACAATCCGATCGGCCCATTCACTTAGCAGGGCATGGCATTAGCGGCGTAGTGGCGATGTATGCAGCAGAGCGGGTGCCTGAGTTTGTAAAAACATTAACGCTTTTAGGTGTTGGACCGCAGCCCGAATTGATTTGGCACGCCCGTTATTATTTACAACGATTGACCACGCCTTGTAGCCAATTGCGAGTGTTAGCCCAATTTGCTCAGGAACTGTTTGGACCTTCGTCCCATTCAATTAAGACATTAGTTAACCTACTACAAAATGATCTCACTTCGTCGCCTTCGCCCCATTCTTTATTCAAGATTGCAAGTTTGAATTCAGTTATGTTGCAAGTGCCATTGTTGCTGTTTGGTGGGGAATTCGATTTTGTTGTCTCTCCCCAAACTATGCAAGGTTGGAGAACCCTTATGAAATCAGGCGATCGGATTGTTTCAGTCCCTGATGGACGACACTTTTTTCACTATCATTTTCCAGATCAAGTCGCGATCGAAATGACTCAATTCTTATCTCAGAAAACAGACCTCCTGACTCCGGTATATTCAAGATGATCCCCTCAATTCAAACATCCACCATAAATACTTAACTGGTTAGCCTAAATTCAATTCGCGATCGGTGTGACATTGTTAATCTGCCTATTTTACGATCGTTCAATCGAGGTGATGTCATCCCTGAAATACTGGGAAATTGGATCATTCAAACTGGAGTTATTCGTACAATGACTTGGGATGAGGAAGGAGTAGTTGCAGTATTAGGATTGTGGGGAACGGCTCATGAGTATGAGTTTCAATAATTATCCGATCGCTTGAATCCATTCCTTAATCTCATAGTCAGTCCAAATTCCATTTCGCCAATAGGGATCATTTTCAATTAGCGATCGGACAGTTGCCTCATCGTCCGCTTCATAAATACCAAAAACTTTGGTCAGGTCTTGAGTTGGACCTAGGGTCATTAAAATCCCTGCTTCTTGTTGCTGTTTGAGTCCGGCTAGATGCGCATCACGATAGGGCTTACGACGTTCTAGGACGTTTTCACAGTAAGACCCAAACAGAATGTACTTTTTCATGGTTGCTACAATAGAGGGATGAACAGGTGCGAAACAATAGATAAAAAAAGCGCTGAACCATTCCAGCGCTTCTTTACCAAGTTAAATTTTGAGACTAATCTAAATAGCCCATCAACGCAGCAGAGCTTGGATCCACAGTATCATTGCTGAAAGTCGGACGGCTACCCATCATTTCTCCCGCATTCATCAATCCATCTGGACTGATCATAACCGGACGACCGCCATCTGCCGTTCCCGGAACATAGTGCACTTCGTCAGCAAACACAGGCCGATCGCCGGGTAGCATTTCAAATAATTTTAGGCTAGAGGCTTCTATGGGGCGACCATTCATGTAGGTACCGAAGATAACTAAGTTGCTTGCACCAATGGGCCGATCGCCAGCGGATGAAAACATTCCAATAAAATTCATTTCATTAGGTGTCACGGGACGGACGGGTAGAGCAGATCCCGTGACTGCGATCGCGCTTTCTTTTTTAGCGACGACGGGTGAAGATTTTGCAGCATCTTGGGTCATAGTTTTGTCTCCTTTGGTAGGTTGAACAGATTTTGCGGTGGAAACTTTTGATTTGTTCCGTGCAGTGGATTGACTCTCTGGGAGTTTACCCGCAGGCTCGATAGTTGCCTCGATCGGGTCAACTATCAGCTCCATAGCAGGAATTTCGACAGCAAGCATGATTGTCGATTCTTCTATTATGACGGAGATCGGCGGCTCCATACTCAATGGTACTCTTGCTGGTTCATCTAGCAGTGCATCTACCGTCTCATCAGTTGGCCTAACGACAAGTTCAGCGTTTACGATCGCATCCACCCTTACATCATCAGTACCCTCAACCGTAGATTCAGCGGATTCAACAGCCAAACTTTCATCCACAGGCAATGGCGCTTGATTGGCCGTTCGGGCCGCACCGGGCGCTAATTTATTGCGAGTCGAGGTCGTTCGATTTTTGCGATTTACAACCATGGCGCAAGTCAACCCACTTAAAGTGATTAATCTAATACTGAAGCTGGATGCCTACTTTCAGCCCTGCACCCACCGTAAAATTGAATTTATTGAACCGCTATTATTAAGCCGAAGAATCTCCCGCAAATGATAAAACACTCGCAGGAGATTATGCATTCTTAAACGACAGCAGCAAACTTTTTAGAACCCTTCGTCAGACGTTCGTAAGTCGCCCGCATTTTCACACCCGTCAGTACTTGGAATAAGCCTGTTCCATTATTGGAGCCAGGATACTCTTTATGCTGAAGCAAGAGTTCGGTAATTTCGCCGGGATGACGAGCCGACGTTTGGCTGAGATGCTTCTCGATGTAGATGACTTCTTCAAGATTGTCAAACTGGCCATCGACTTCTAAAATCGAAACCTCATGACCGTAATATCCATCCGGTCCGTAGTGCATCCGAATTCCGGGATAGGAACACGTCAGCTTACGACCACAGGGAATCCAGTCGATTGTCGATCCTTCATCAAATAGATAAACCGGATCGAATCCTTCAATCTCATCGCGCTGAATCATCTGAACGCGCAACACCTTACGGTCCTTGTCGTCTTTGATTAAGTTAGTAGACAACACGCGAATCACTACGTCCGCATGAGCCTTTTGAGGATCAATGAAGGCATCAAAATCCGGTTTGCGGGAATTGATCGCCTGCATGACATCATCAAGCGTATGACCACGTTCGGACATGTCACGCTGAATTTTCCAAGCCGCTTTCACATCGTTTTCAATATCCAGATAGACGCTAAAGTCGATTAACGATCGGACGCGTTCATCGAACAAAGGATGCAATCCTTCAATCACCACAATATGATTGGGTTCAACATTTTCCGGTGGATCGAGTTCCCCAGTCTCATGGTTATAAATCGGCTTCATAATGCTCTTGCCCGCTTTGATGTCGCGGACCTGTTCATACATCAGATCGAAATTATTGGCGCGGGGGTCAAGAGCGGTAATTCCCGTTTCTTTGCGCTGTTTGCGATCCAGACTGTGATAGTCGTCAAGGCAAATCACCGTCACAAAAGTTTCGCCGAACAGATCGGAGATCCGGCGCAAAAATGTGGACTTACCGCTACCGGAATCTCCCGCAACGCCAATGAGTACCACACGGTCTGGCTTAGTCATAGGTCCCCTCAAAGAACAAAAATCGTCAACTCAATTTTATCGAAGTAAGCCTTATTTGGTATCACAGGATAACTTAATCCCATAATATGTCCATTAAACTACTCGTCAGTTGCTCTCAATAGACTACATCACAAGCTGACCTATTTTAATAGGTCTTTGCATTAGTACACCATGCAACCTCAGGTCTTGGGCCTGTCGTATGGGAATGTATGAGTGGTTGTGCGTTGAGGCATAAGGCTCTTTACTTGGTCGCCATCGTACTAAGCATGTGTCTCTCCTGAAAGTTTCATCTCCAAATTCCTAGTTTTGAATTTAGAGAGAGTAGCTTGATGTCCCAGGATAGGGGAGAATAAATAACTAATAATTAATGACGGAATTCATAGGTTTTCGGAGAGATTTATCGAGATGTTTAATTCCAGCGCAAGTAATACTCAGTCTTCGGGCAATCGTGTTTATCGGTATGAGGTGATTGGGCTACGTGGCCGTCGAACGAGTGGCTCCACTTTTTTTAATGTGGCTTACGATCGGATGAGCCAGTTCACCCGCCAGATTCTTAGCCAAGGTGGAAAGATTCTCAAGGTGTCACCGCTTGATGGTGCCGCGCTACTCATGACATCTTCTGCGTCACCTGTGGCCACATCCTCATCTACAGACGCTGTGACTACAGATGATGCTGCGCCTACAGACGCTGTGACTACAGACGCTGTGATTACAGATGCTGCGCCTACAGATACTGAGGTTGCACCTGTCAAAAAGAAAGCTCATGCAGATGTAAAGGTCAACATTTATCGTCCAAACAGTCCGCTGACGGGGAAACTGATTTCCAACGATGCGTTGGTTTCAGACGGCGGGGTTGGCATTGTGCAGCACCTGAAATTTGATATTTCTGGCAGTGAGCTAGAGTATGTTGAAGGCCAGAGTATTGGGATTATTCCACCCGGAAATGATGCAAAAGGCAAGCCTAATAAGTTGAGACTTTATTCGATCGCATCCACCCGTCATGGTGATGATGTAGATGATAAGACGGTGTCTCTTTGTGTTCGCGAGTTGGAATACAAAGATGATGCGGGCAAGACCATTAAAGGGGTCTGCTCTGCTTACCTTTGTGCGTTGAAACCGGGCGATCCTGTCCAAATCACGGGACCATCGGGTAAGGAAATGCTCTTACCTGTTGAAGAAGATACCAATGTCATTATGTTCGCGACAGGAACTGGCATTGCACCAATGCGGGCATATCTCTGGCGCATGTTCAAGGATAATGAGCGGGCCGCCAATCCTGATTACAACAGCTACAAAGGTAAGGCATGGCTAGTCTTTGGAGTTCCTCAGACGGCCAATATCCTGTACAAGGAAGAATTAGAAGAGATGCAGACCAGGTATCCTGACAATTTTCGCTTGACCTATGCCATCAGCCGGGAACAGAAAAACAGCGAAGGTGGACGGATGTACATCCAAAACCGAGTGGCAGAGAATTCTGTTGAGTTGTGGAACATGATTAAAAATCCTAAAACTCATACCTATATTTGTGGGCTGCGCGGAATGGAGCCAGGAATTGAGGAAGCACTGGGTGCAGAGGCGAGTAAGGAAGGCATCGTTTGGAAAGATTATGTCCGATCGATGAAAAAAGAAGGACGCTGGCACGTTGAAACGTACTAGTTTTTACTTCTAGCAACTAAATCTAAAAGGAAGGCAAGTTACCTTCCTTTTTTTGTAAGCCTTCATCCGCCTGCTGCACCCTAAAATTGATCGCCTAGGTCGTTTTGTTTCATAGACTCTACAAAAAGCACCCCTGATTACACTGTGCAATCAAGGGTGCTTTAAATTCTTTGAAAGTCCACCGCAGTGCCGTCTTACCTCAGTTTGAGACCTGGTCAAAACCAGGTGGGTACCGTATGCAGCATATCTAAAGTTTCTGAGTACAAGCTCAGTCTACCGCGACACACTACGTAGATTCCCTTATTCAATAAGACATAGATCAAAAAACATTATTGGCAGTCACCA
>JAYUEW010000175.1:0-2573 GCA_043739045.1 Synechococcales cyanobacterium | reverse complement strand
AAGCGATCGGAAATCATGAGTTTAAACGTTGTGACTTTGGTAGGACGTGTGGGCGGAGAGCCAGATGTTCGTCATTTTGAGTCAGGGAGTGTGAAATGTCGCTTGACGCTGGCGGTTCGACGCACTAAAGATGTCACTGACTGGTTTAACTTGGAAATTTGGGGCAAGACGGCAGGAATTGCTGAACAGTATGTGAATAAAGGATCGCTGATTGGGATCAAGGGTGTGCTGAAGTTTGATACTTGGGTCGATCGGAACACAGGGGTAAACCGGATGTCTCCGGTGGTGGTAGTAGACCAACTCAACTTACTAGGATCTCGTCGAGACAATGAAGCTAGCCAACAGTCCGGGAATGGAGGCTATTCAGACGATTTCTAGACTGAAATTAAGACGGGTTTTCCCTAGATCAAGTAAATTCAGGTGAAAGTGAAAGACCAAAACGGGAGACAACGCACTACAATTCATCACATTGTTCAAGGCATTATTGGCCTCAAGAGTCAGATATGGGTGATTTAGTGCGGGTTCCGGTCGGTATTGTGGGCGCTTCCGGCTATGGCGGGGTACAGTTGGTCCGTCTGCTCCAGGACCATCCCCATTTGGAACTGACATATATTGCGGGCGACAGTACGGTAGGGCAGGATTTTGGGGTGCTCTATCCCTACCTGGCTCATGCGGTGGTGCAGACTGTCGAGGCGGTGGATGTTGAAGTGATTGCGGAACGGGCAAAAATTGTATTTCTGTCGTTGCCCAATGGGATTGCTTGTAATTTGGCTCCACAACTTCTGGAGAAAGGTTGTCAGGTTTTGGATCTGTCAGCAGATTATCGATTTACAGATTTAGCGATTTATAAGGCTTGGTACAACACCGATCGCACTGACGACGAGGTGAATCATCAAGCGGTGTATGGGTTGCCGGAACTGTATCGCGATCGGATCCGCAATGCGACGTTAATTGGCTGTCCGGGGTGCTATCCGACGGCGAGTTTGTTGGCGTTGGCCCCGTTGATGAAGCAGGGGTTAATTGTGCCAGAGACCGCCATTATTGATGCGAAGTCGGGGGCATCTGGTGGCGGGCGAAATGCGAAGGTAGGGATGTTGTTGGCGGAGGCTGATAATGCGATCGCCCCTTATGGTGTGGCGAGGCATCGACATACGCCGGAAATTGAGCAAATTTGTAGTGATTTAGCTGGCCGTGAAGTCTGTGTGCAATTTACCCCGCATTTAGTCCCGATGGTGCGCGGCATTTTAGCAACAGTCTATGCAAATCTGCGAGATCCTGGGTTGGTTCGAGAGGATTTGATCACTATATATAAGGCGTTTTATCGGAATTCGCCTTGGGTGAAAATTTTGCCAGCGGGTGTATATCCCCAGACCAAATGGGCGGCGGGGACGAATCTTTGTTATGTCAGCATTGAGGTGGATCCGAGGACCGATCGGGTGATTGTGATGTCGGTAATTGACAATCTGCTGAAGGGTCAGGCGGGTCAGGCGATTCAATGCCTGAATATTATGCAGGGTTGGGATGAGATGTTGGGCTTACCGAAGTTGGCGTTCTACCCGTAACCACCTTTATCCAAATTCTCCCAAATCTGTCTGGATTCGGGGGGATTTGCCGAGGCTATTGCACAACAAACGCTATTTGATTTTCGTCGGAGGTATATATCTATAGTTTCCATCCCCGACGCTACGATCGAGGATGGCGATGATTTTGCCGGGGAAATCGCTTGGTCCGGGAATAAAGCACGGCTTGCCATTTGAGTCTCCACACCAGATGCTTAATTTTTCATCCCAACGTCCAAGATGGGATTTGGCCGCTTCTGTAAAGTCAAAATGTGGCGATAATTCCAAGCTATTCGCATAGGCAAGAGAACTAAGCACAATGGCTTGGGCTTGTTCTATGGTGATCGTTTTTGAGTGATTATCGAAAACTTGGAAACATTTTTCCTTAAATTTAGGATATTCGGATTCAAGGATTTGTCTCGGTCCAATTACATTTTTAATCCCCAAGCAGTAGTAATCCACGAGGTAAGTGCAAACCATCAATTTCCCAGGGCGGCTTTTTCGGGCTACGACCACGATCGTCAGTCCCTGAGTTTCGTCGATACTGTCGGACCGTTCAGGCCGCTGTTGGCCGAGAGTGAAAAATCGATCGTCTGGAAAGCTTGCACTGACTAAACATTCGTAAATCGGTGCCATTTCGCCGCGATCGAATCGATCTTGGGCAGATTGTTGACTCTGCGATCGGATGATGGCGGTAACTTCAGCAGGTCTAAGTCCCAATTTACGGGAAATTTCTTTAGGGGTAAAGTTTTGGACTCGCAGTGCCAAAACTTCCTGGATTTGTTCGGGTGTCATTCGCGTATTAGTCGGTAATCGGGCCAAGAATTTAAATGCCCCCGCTCTTTGAAAAACGGGGGCAAAGGATCAAAATCACTCTACAAGTTTGATAATCTACACCGTAGCCGTAGCTTTTAAGCGATCGCCATCCTTGACCAAGAATGCCTGCAATTCAGCCAGATCTTCGTCTTCGATTTTGGTTTGCATCGGGCAGAACTTCGGTCCACACATGGAACA
>JAYUEW010000174.1:0-3980 GCA_043739045.1 Synechococcales cyanobacterium | reverse complement strand
AATAATTTCCAATGTTCTATCTTGGCCTTGATGGCAAAGTTTGGCCCATTGGCTGCGGTAATAAATCCGAGCAACATCGTCTAGAGTAGCTCTCTGGAAGACTTTGCCGCCCTGCAACCCGAGAAAAAGATCCAACCCTGCGATCGCCTGTTGCCAGAAGACCGTAACGGGCGATTTCATTTGGGACAGAAGTACCAAGTCGGAATCTAGGCTGGCTAACTGTTCATGAATGGTGGGAAATCGCATCGATCTCCCCCATAAGGTGATGTTTTCCCAGACAATCCCTGAGATGTTATTGGCCTTTTGATATTCATGAATAGTGCGGCGAAAATTGTTGTAAGCCGAGAACCCGTGAAGTCCACTCGATTCGACAAATTTGTCAATGAATGGACTTACACCGCAAGACGCTGGACTCAAGCTGAGCCGATCGCCTCGCATACAGGCTTGTTGTTCTACCTGCAAAATCTCTAATAGTTCAGTCGTCGTATAGGCATGGACCATAAGGTCTCCTTGAAAGGGCTACTCTACTCATTATGAGTGTCATAATGCTAGCGCAATCACTGAGCCATAGTATGGTACTGCGGTTAATTTGCCCGAACAATTTGGGCTGCGATCGCGAGACTTTCTTCAAATAGTAGATCCCGCATGGTGGTACGAAGCTGTTCACTTAGCAAGCTTTCTGCCTGTTGATCATCCAGCGTAGTCACTTGGTTCACCCAGCAGGATTCAGCACCGCCCTGAGCTTCCATACGCATACAGCCTGTGGTTTCGGAGCAAAGGATCATGCAGCAGTCAGCTTCGGGATTACTGGAGGTTAGTCGTAAATCTAACAAATCGCCCACGATTAATCCTGAAGCTCGATCGTCAATAGCAAGTAAATCGGCTTCAATTTGCCGACCATTTGGGTCAGTGAGAAAAATGCGCTGGGTGTCGAGATCGCCGCCCTCTGCGATCCGGCTGTGTACGTTCCAATTCAGCCGACTGGCCAACCAACCCAAATACAGCAGGGCTTGGGTGCGATTTCCTCTCTCGTGGTGAAGTGTGACCCGATCGACTTCTAGTAAGCTTTGTAGCCGTTCTGGTGCATCAAAGGCTTCAGCCGTCAGCTCTTGCCAAGGCGCGAGTCGTCGCCAGTTGAGGTCAGCAATTTGGATTCCCATTTCTCGCATGGAATCTAGTTTCGCCAAGTGTGCTTCTGGGTTGTCTACAAAGTTGCTGGAGTCCACAATCAGGACGGTACAAGCTTCAGCGAGTTCCTGAAATAAGGCTTGGTCGAGATTAGGTTCGCCTTTCCACCAGAGAAAACTGGGTAAACCGGGTTGCAACAATGATTGGACTAGAGAACTCGATCGCGCTAATGCTGGTTCAATTCCCTTGAGGGTGATGTACTCGCAACAGATCATTGCGTTAGCGGTGCGTTTTTGGATGGGGCAATAGGCGGAGACTTGGGCAGTGACAGTATCTTCAGAGAGGTCAGTGCTGGGAAGTAGAGAAATGATCCGGCAGGGATTTTGAGCTGCGATCGCATCGGCCAGTCCTGCGCCCCCAGTATCGAGGCTATAGGGTGAGATGTTGCAGACATCGCCTTCTTGAGTGTCAACGCCTCGACAGATGAAGACTTCCTTACGTAGACGGGCAATGAGTTCGATGGAGACTCGATCGCTTACCTTCATATTGTAAGCAATTTGGGCGGAGTGAATGGCCGCGTTCATCCGGGGTCCACTGATACCGTCAACAGGTCCGCTATAGTAGCCCAGCTCGGCCAGAAGTTGCTGGGTTTCTTCGGGTTCGTAGACAAGTAGCGTGAAGGTGGTTGCTTTGCTTGCACCCAGAATCGAGCCATCTGAACTGGGCTGGCTGTATAGGGTCCAAATGGCATCTAATTCAGATTGAATTTTGGACAGGGATACATCTTTGGGGGCTTGTAATGGTATCAGGGGAGCTGTGGAGACCATGAGTAATTCCTGATTGGTAATGAATGGGTGGTTTGAATCTCTGCTTGAATCTAGTCTGGCTGAATTCACTGCGATCGGGTTCTAAACTGCTAAGTTCTAAACCCTAGAGCCGTCGCCATTTGCGTCCATCGCGGTTGATTAAGTCTTCGGCTTCTTTGGGTTCCCAAGTTCCTGCGGCATATTTGGGGATGGAGTCGGGATCGGCGGCAGCATCCCAAGCAGCGACGATCGGGGTCACAACCCGCCATGCTGCCTCCACTTCATCCGATCGGGTAAACAAGGTTTGGTCGCCCATCATGCAGTCAAGGAGGAGCCGATCGTAAGCATCACCCCCAGAGGATTTCCCGAAGGCGGTGCCATAGCCAAAGTCCATTTCAACCGATCGGCTACGCAAGTCGCCACCAGGCATTTTCACCTCGAACTTCATGGAGATGCCGTCATTGGGCTGGAGCCGCATGGTGAGGACATTGGGGTTCACTTGTTTGGCGACTTGCTGAAAGATCAAGTGGGGCACATCGCGGAATTGAATGGCGATTTCGCTGGTCTTCTTCGGTAACCGTTTTCCAGTGCGCAAATAGAAGGGCACGCCTTGCCAGCGCCAGTTATCAACTACAAGTTTCATGGCAACAAAGGTCGGAGTGGTCGATCGGGGATCAACGCCTTTTTCGTCGTGATAGCCTGGAACCGATTTTGTTTTGATTTGTCCAGTAGAATATTGACCTCGAACGGCAGAGTTTTCCAGATTATTCAAATCGGCCAAGTGAGCGGCCTGCAAAACCTTTACCTTTTCTGTCCGAATGGCATCGGCATCCAGAGAATTGGGAGGTTCCATGGCGGTGAGACAGAAGACCTGCATCAGGTGATTTTGCATCATGTCACGCAGGGCACCCGCGCTTTCATAGTATCCGGCGCGATCTTCGACTCCGACGGTTTCAGCGACCGTGATTTGGACATGGTCAATGTATTGTCGATTCCATAGCGGTTCAAAAATGGCGTTAGCAAACCGGAAGACGAGTAAATTTTGGACGGTTTCTTTGCCGAGGTAATGGTCAATTCGGTAGACCTGTTCTTCACGGCAAACCTGGTTGACAATCCGGTTAAGGGCTTGGGCGGATCCCAGATCTCGGCCAAAGGGTTTTTCAATCACGAGTCGGGTTTTAGTGGAGTCTTCCAACATGCCGGACTTGCCAAGCTGACGGATCGCCTCTGGAAAGAAATTTGGGGCGACGGAAAGGTAAAAAACGCGATTGCCTCGGGTGTTGCGCAATTCGTCGAGTTCGGTGAGAAAGGCTTTGAGCTTTTGGTAGCTCATTGGGTTGTCGATGTCGCCGGAACAGTAGAATAGTCCTTTTGAAAATTCGTCCCAGAGGCTTTCGTCGCCAATACCATCAGAAAATTCGGTAATGCCTTCGCGCATTTGCTCCCGAAAATATTCGTGGGACCAGTCCCGTCGTGCGATCCCAACGATCGTCGTTTCGGGGGGAAGTTTGCGTTCTTTTCTGAGTTTGTAGAGTGCGGGGACCAGTTTTCGCTTGGTCAAATCTCCCGAAGCTCCAAAGAAGACGATGATGTTTGGCTCTGGGATGCTCTGCTGCTGGAGTCCGACGCGCAGTGGATTTTCCCGAAGCGGAGTATCAAAAAGTGTTGCCATAGTTAGGATTTGATGTGGTGGGGAAGACGGGAATGAAATGTTGGGGGTGTGATTTGATGATATTTCGTTGGTATTGAAAGACTCGATCCCCCTAGCCCCCTTAAAAAGGGGGAACAAGAGTAAAGCTTATTTCATAGTCCCCCTTTCTAAGGGGGATTTAGGGGGATCGAGTTTATGTGATAACGGACCGGGGTCGATCGTCGAAATTAGGCAGCGACGATCGCATCAATCTTGCCTTGTAAGGATTTCATTAAGGCGTTGAAGGGTTGAACAAATTTAACAATGCCGTCCTCCAATAAATCTGCCATGGTTGCATCTAAATCGATGTTCACATCTGAATCCTTCAAGCTGGCAATCAGTGCGATCGCTTCGTC
>JAYUEW010000173.1:0-6795 GCA_043739045.1 Synechococcales cyanobacterium | reverse complement strand
TTCCAGATAGGATGATGCCAATCCGTGGGTGTACCAGGATGTGACGAAGGTGGTGCCTGTGAACCAGCCGCCCAGTGCTAGAAATGCACAAGGGAACAGCAAGATTCCTGACCAACCTACAAACACAAAGCGATCGCGTTTTAGCCAGTCGTCGAGTACGTCAAATACGCCCCGCTCTGGCGCACGCCCCATAGCAATGGTCATGTACAAATCTCCGCTAGTACAAAAGAGGATGAATTTCTAGAGTGAACGCGAATTTCTTGTTTTTATTATAAGGGAAATCAGTTTTTTTACAAACCGATACATGAATTCTCAGATAAGAAATTTTGGAGGGGTTGGAAGACGAGTATTTGTACTCATTGCTAGCGCACTGTCTAGCGCACTGTTAAGTTTTGGAAATAAACGTGACCGATCGTAGGGTTTTCGTTGCCTTACGAAGCAGACCGACTCCCCTCCCGGATACAATAAATAGCGATTAAACGCTCCAGTTGGATTAGACCTCCAGCTTGACTAACCCTCAAGCTTAACTAGTTCCGCCCGGTCCAAAAACGAACGGTAACGTATTTAGGTATCTCTGCACTATGACCAGCACACCCGCAAAGAAAAAAGAAGATCAGATTTTCCGTCAAGAGATTTTGGGCTCGCGTCGATTTAGTAACTATTTTTGGGCCGTCGTGGTGACGATCGGAGGGACGGGGTTCTTCTTGGCCAGCTTATCGAGCTACACCGGAATTAATTTCCTTCCCTTTGCAAATCCACTTGAGTTAATTTTTCTGCCTCAAGGATTGGCAATGGGACTCTATGGGACAGCAGGGATTTTACTCGCAACCTATCTCTGGCTGACGATCGTATGGAATTTGGGGAGTGGATACAATGAGTTTGACAAGGCTATTAAACAGGTCAAAATATTCCGGTGGGGATTCCCTGGGAAAAACCGTAACGTCGAGTTGACCTGCAAATTGGATGATGTGCAAGCCGTGAAGGTGACTCTGAAAGAGGGAATAAACCCCAAGCGGGCGATTTATTTGCGAGTGAAAGGAATGCGTGATATTCCCCTTACTCGGGTTGGCCAACCTATTTCACTTTCATCTTTAGAAACCCAAGCTGCTGAATTAGTCCGTTTTTTGGGTGTGCCGCTCGAAGGTCTGTGAAGCTCTTTATAAGCGAGTTTGTCGTGAGTCTTGATGGCTCTGACAGAGCGTCGTAGACTATTCAACGATCGCATTTCCTTCCTAACATATGGTTTTCATTTGAGGTAATTTTTTGATGTATCAGCAATTTTGGTTCCAACGACTTCGGGCCTGGTCGGTAGCGATGTGTCTAGGATGTGTCTTACTAACGACGGGCTGTAATCAGACCACAACACCAGAGGCGATCGTAAGCTCTCCTAGTCCTTCTCCGTCAGCGATCGCAACCATCACTCCATCTGCTAGTCCGACGGCTCAGAGCGACTCCAAGGAACCCGTTCAATTTCCGGAGTTAGCGCGTTTAGAGGGTAAAGCGACTGTTGTGATGGTCGTGAAGGGGTCGCCCATTACGCTGGAAATTGATGGCACAAATGCTCCAATTACGGCAGGCAATTTTGTAGATTTAGTCGATAAAAAAGTCTACGATGGCTTGATTTTCCACCGAGTGGTGCGTCAACCGCAGCCATTTGTGGTTCAGGGCGGCGATCCTCAAGGGAAAAATCCGAATGTGAAGCCCGAAAGTTTGGGAACAGGGGGCTACATTGACCCAGCGACTAAGGCGGCCCGGAATATTCCCTTGGAAATCAAGAGTTCCGACGGTAAGCTGATTTATGGCCAAACGTTTGAAATGGCAAAGGTTTCTGGTGCGCCGAAGCTACGCCATACACGCGGGGCACTGGCCATGGCTCGATCGGCTTATCCTGATTCCGCATCTTCCCAGTTCTACGTGGCGCTGGCTGATCTGACATTTTTGGACGGTAGTTATGCTGTGTTTGGCAATGTGACCAAGGGAATGGAGGCGGTTGACACGATTCAGCAGGGCGATCGGATTGATTCGGCGATCGTGACTCAAGGCATTGAGAACTTGAAAAACCGCCGTTAGTGGGGAGTTGATGAGCGTCGTTGTTACGGGAATCGGTTGCCAGACGGCGCTAGGCGATTTAGATGAAACGTGGCGACGACTGTTGCTCGGACAGTCAGGCATTGAAAATCATCAGCCCTTTCCGTCATTCTCTATTTCCCCGTTGGCCATGATGGGCTGTGAGCCTATGGCATTATCGGATTTAGTGATTCCGCTTGTTAAAGCCGCTTGCATTGATGCCCAATTAGCGCTGCCCTCAAGAGATTGTGTCGTAGTAGTTGGGTCAAGTCGAGGGAATCAAGCCCGTTTAGAACAAACACTATCTAAGACAATGGAGGTTAATTGGTTAGACTCACTGCCTAACTATGCGGCGATCGTGGCGGCACACTATCTGGGTACAACGGGTGAAGTTCATAGTCCAATGGCGGCCTGCGCGACAGGGCTGATGGCGATTAATCACGGCTTTCAATTATTACGGGAAAATTTGTGCGATCGGGTGATTGTCGGAGCAGTCGATGCACCCATCACACCATTAACCTTGGCGGGATTTAAACGCATGGGTGCTTTGGCCAAAATGGGTTGTTATCCGTTTGACCAGCGACGAGAAGGATTTGTATTAGGCGAAGGCGGTGCGGTGTTGGTGCTGGAGCGATCGGCCCAAGCAGAGGCAAGAGGCGCAAAGATTTATGGTGAGATTTTGGGTGCGAGTGCCACGGCGGATGCGTTTCATTTGAGTGCGCCGGAGCCAACGGGGAATATAGCTGGGGTCGCAATTCAACGCTGTCTAGTTCAAAGTCAGCGGGATAATTCAGACATAGATTATGTTCACGCCCATGGAACCGCAACTCAATTAAATGATGCTCGCGAGGCTCAGTTAATTCAGACTTTTTTTCCGACGGTTGCGGTGAGTTCTAGTAAAGGTGCCATTGGCCATACTTTAGGCGCTTCAGGTGCGATCGGCGTTGCACTCTGTCTAAAAGCATTACAAACCCAAACCTTGCCTCCGTCCGTCGGGCTTCGTCAACCCGATTATCCGCAGATTGATTGGGTCCGATCGGCACGGCATCAGAAAATTGAAACCGCACTTTGTTTAAGCTTTGGATTTGGCGGACAGAATGCGGCGATCGCCTTGGGAAAAGTTTAGACTTCTAATTTATTCTCCGCTCGACTACCCGAGTCAGACTAATCCATTCACCTTTGGCATCGTAACTCCGAATGATCCGTTGACGGATGTTGGGTTCTGGCATCCAACCACATTCCATAAAAAAGGGAATCCCTTTCGGAATTTCCATCGGGAAACTAGCGGAGGCTTTGTCTGGCAACATAAGAACTTGAATCTTTGATGCAGCTTGATCAAAAAGTAGGCTATTTTTTTCAATTCGGCCCTGTGATCGAATCACCCGATCGCCAAATTGTAAGGATTGATCCAATGTGCCAGCATCCGATTGGCTGATAGTTAATGTGGACGTGAATTGGGTGGGAGTGCGCCAGTCCGGATAATAAGTTGTTGCAAGACCATTCCAAGTGCCGATTAAATCGGATATCTGAAGGCGATCGAGAATAGGGGCTTGAGATCCCGATCGGACTTCGCGAATTAGGGTAATGAATTCAGGTTTGCTTTCGGGTGTAAAAAGCTGCACTAGACGGAGACGGCGATCGGCCCAAACCTGTCCAAACTCGCCACCAAATTGTGCAAATGGTGCAAATTGCATTGATCCTTGTGAAAAGGCTCCACAATCACAGAATAAAAGTCCTTGGCTAAGGCTAGCGTATTCTTGAACTAATGGAGTTGGGTGTTGGGGCGATCGGCGAGTGAGTGTGAGTTTGGCGCGATGATTGCCGAGATCTTCAAGTTTTAAATGGGATGGAATGGTACTAATTTCGGTGCCATTTAGATCGAATTTGGTAAAGGAGCCATCCCACTCCCCTACATTTTTCAACATATTTTCCCAAGGCGTGGATTCGATCGGAGTCTTAGATTCACTATCCATCATTCTTAAATTCTCCATTCAACATTCCCACGTTCGTTATACCAAATAGATTGGTGATTGAGATAGTCCAGATTCACCGAAGCCTCTACGTACAGAAAAGTCTAGTTATCTTTATTTTTCTATTCAACCCCTCGAAATCGCACAATTTTAGAGAACTTTAGATGATTAACCCCACCAGAAATTCGGTTTGCAAGGACAATTGAGAGATCACCTAAGTTAATGCACAGGTACTTTTCTAAGAAATACAGTACTATTGGACTACTCTCTAAATTTCTCAATCCCCATTCTCAATTCCTAACTCCCATGTTCAAAGTCTTACACCTTTCAGATATTCATATGGGAAGCGGCTATATTCATGGTCGTTTGAATCCTGAAACAGGCTTAAACACCCGTTTTGAAGACTTTGTACAAACACTTTCATTCTGTATCGATCGGGCCATTAACGATCAAGTTGATTTAGTCTTATTTGGCGGAGATGCATTCCCGGATGCCGTGCCTGCGCCTTACCTTCAGCAGGCATTCGCAAAACAATTTTGTCGGCTAAGTGCAGCTAACATTCCTACCGTTCTACTAGTCGGCAATCACGATCAACATTCCCAAGGCGAGGGGGGCGCAAGTTTGTCGATATACCGATCACTGGGCGTACCAAATGTCATCGTCGGAGACACCTTAGCAACCTATCGGATTGAAACAAAATCGGGTCCATTGCAGGTGACGACCTTACCCTGGTTGAACCGATCGACCCTCATGAGTAAGACTGAAACTGATGGCATGTCGATGGCGCAGGTGAGTGAAGTATTACTCGATCGGCTGCGAATTGCATTAGAAGGTGAAATTCGACAGCTTGAGCCGACTATGCCACACATTTTGTTGGGACATTTGATGGCAGATGCTGCAACCTTTGGAGCCGAGAAGTTTTTGGCGGTTGGTAAAGGATTCACGGTGCCCTTGAATATTTTGACCCGAGATTGTTTTAATTATGTTGCCTTGGGTCATGTTCATAAACATCAAGTTCTATGTGAAAACCCATTGACAATCTATCCCGGAAGCATTGAACGCATTGACTTCAGTGAAGAGAAAGAACTGAAGGGTTTTGTAATAATTGAAATTGCGCCAAAAGAAGAAGAACTAATCACGCCGCATTCATCAAAATCTTCTAAAACCAATTCCAGCGAGCCTCTCACATCACAAAATCTATTTAAAACAACCTATGAATTTTGTCCTGTCCCCGCCCGATCGTTTTGCACCATAGAAATTAATCTGTGCAACTCGACCATGCCACAGGATGACTTATTGATGGCCATTCATCGATCGACGATTCACGATGCAGTCGTACGATTGATTTATCATCTACGGCCAGAACAAGTGGAATTAATTCAAGATATGGTCGTGCGATCGGCCTTGAGCGCAGCCCATAGCTATACAATTCAAGCCGATTTAGTCATACAACTGTCTAGATCTCGCTTACCAGAACTCGGAGTAGGCGCGACCATTACGCCCATGGAAGCCCTACAAGCCTATTTAATAAATCGCGAAGATTTACGAGATTTAGAATCACCTATTTTAGAAGCAGCGCGGGCCTTAATAGGCGATGAACAAGGGATAATGTTTGGGTCCAGCGGTGATCCAATGTTTGATCCGATGTTTGGTATTAATGTCGCAGTTCCAACGAATCGTTCAATAGAAACGATCGATTTCTCAATAGACACGGCAGATACGGCGGATGTTCAGTTGAGATTGCTATGATGACAGATAGGACAACAGATCAGCCCAATTCAATTGAAATCAGTACCATTCGTCCGCTGTCATTAGATGTGATTCATCGGATGGCCGCAGGTGAAGTGATTGATTCGGCGGCGGCTGTTGTTCGCGAATTGATGGAAAATGCGATCGATGCAAAAGCGACCCGAATTGTTGTTTATCTATGGCTGGAGCAGTGGAAAATTCACGTCATGGATAATGGCTGTGGCATTGATGTCGAGAATCTAACCACGATCGCACGTCCCCACACCACCAATAAAATCTCCAATCAATCTGATTTATCAAATATCACAACCTTAGGGTTTCGAGGAGAAGCCATTCATAGCATCGCCCAATTTTCAAAATTGGAAATCTTAAGTTGCATTCTAGACTCGGGTTGGCGCGCACAATATAATAATAATGGTGAATTGATTAAACTCGAAGAAGCCGCGATCGCCCCTGGAACAATCATTCGGGTAACAGATTTATTTGAAAACTGGGAAACCCGCCGAACCGGATCGCGTTCAATCAAACAACAACTCAAACAAATCCAAACCTGTATTCAATCGATCGCCGTTGTTCATCCAGAACTAACCTTTCAAGTTTTTCAGGACGATCGCGAATGGTTGATGTTTGGCCCGACGAAACAATGGGTTCAACGATTGCTACAAATCCTTCCGACTGGAAACTTAAATGATTTCAGCACTATTCAAACAAATGAGATTGAACTTATACTCGGATTGCCCGATCGAATTTCCAGACGATCGCCCGATTGGATCAAAATTGCAGTAAATGGTCGAATTGTTCAACTGCCCACCGTGATTCAAACCATCATGGCGGCATTACGGAAAATGTTGCCCCGCGATCGTTACCCAATTGTCCTAGTTCATTTACAAGTACCACCCGCACAAGTGGATTGGAACCGAGATCCCGCTAAATCATCACTCTATTTACAAGAACTAGACAACTGGCAAACCCTAATCACCCAGAGCATCCAGCAAGCACTTCAATTATC
>JAYUEW010000172.1:0-15176 GCA_043739045.1 Synechococcales cyanobacterium | reverse complement strand
CAACAGCGATCGGATTTCATCTGTGAAGGGAAGCGTTTCTTCTAGCATTTCAGGTGCGCCCAAAACATAGGCTTGTGCCTCGTCAGTGGTGAGAGGGGCGAGGGCAATAGCGCTCCATTTTCGGGCACTGGAAAAAGCTATTTCAGCCACAACCCGCTGGGCTTTGCCTTCGCAACCGGCAGCAAGTGCTTCAGAGGTGCGGTTTGGTGCGGTGGTGTTATGGGCATAGTCGCCCAAGATTTGACGCAGGGCTGCTTCGGGATAGTCTATTCCATGAATAGATTGCAGATTGATGTGGTTTGCCGTTAGGGTTCCGGTTTTATCAAGACATAGAACATCCACATGGCTCAAGGATTCCACTGCATTGGCCTGCTGAATCAGCACATCTTCCCCCAACATCCGCAGCGCCCCGGTCCCATAGGCCACCGTAATTGCAATCAATAGCCCTGCCGGAACCAACCCCGCGACAACCGCTGCATGTTGCACAATATCCGCAAAACTATAGGTTCGGCTGAAAAAGCTAATCATGACCAAAAGCCACAGGAAGCAGGCGACGAGTAATAAGGCTCGAATGATTAGATTGATTTCGCGTTGAAGTGGGGTGAGGATTTTACGGAACGATCGTGCCCCAGAGATCAACTTATAAGCAACTGTATTCGTGCCCACTTGGGTGGCTTGAAAGTAAGCACTGCCGCTCACACATATGGTTCCAGAGAATACTTCATCGCCGCTAGTCTTTAGAACTAAATCTGACTCGCCCGTCAGCAGTGATTCATCAACTTCAACCTTGCCATCGCCAAAAATCATCCCATCAACCAGAATTTGGTCCCCGGCTTTCACCTCTAAAATATCGCCCAACACCAACTGGTCCGGCGTAATTTCAAACTCCACCCCTTCCCGGACAACCATGGCCGTCGGACGTTGCAACAAAGCAATTTCGTCTAGTTTCCGCTTGGCCCAAATCTCTTGGACAATGCCAATCACAACGCCAATGAGAATAATCACAACCACCAAAATTGCATCGCTATATCGCCTTAGAGCAATCATGACGCCGCTAATGGAGAAAAACACCATGTTGATGAAGGTCAGGAAATTCTCCTGGAAAATTTCGAGATACGATCGGCTGGTTTGAATTTTTATATTATTTCCTTGTCCTGCGGCGCGACGGCGAAGGACTTCTTCGTGAGTTAGTCCGGTGGGGTGGGGCATAGGGTGACGGTGATGCGGGCAAACAGGTGTTTAGATTTTAAGATCAATTGCGGCATTGGTGCAGGAGAACGGCAGAATATTCTAAGGGTTGCTTCTCCTGATTTTCTATTTCTCCTGATTTATAGCTTAAGGTCTGTCTATGTCTCCCGGTACTGGATACACGCTCCCGGTTTTTGCGGTAGCAGCAGCAAAAGCAGCTCTCTGTCACATGCAATTACATCTTCAAGATGCCCAAAGACGTTCATCGGTGCAGCCTGTGGTACAGCTTGATTTATTACATGGTGTGGGTACGGCGGAGATTCCGATCGAAAGTGTTGCCAAACTGGGGGACGATCGGGCCTTGGGAGTAACCGTGAGCGATCCGGGAGACAATCTTGACCTAACCCGCAATACTCCCATTTGGGCCGAGGTTCAGATTGTTCCATACCAAATCGAACGTCTTGTACTGGTCGGGGGTGAGGGGTTGGGAGTTTCGGTAACATCGGGGGAGCCTGCTATCTATCAGTATGCGCGTCGATTGTTTAGTGCAAATCTTGAATCATTAATTCCCCCAGAAAAATCTGCAATTGTGCAAATCATTTTGCCGGAAGGACGATCGTTGGCCCTGCGAACGTCAAATGCAGCGTTTGGGATTGTGGAAGGACTATCACTTCTGGGCACCAGTGGCATTTCAAAACCATTGTCAGCGGAAGTTCATTTTGAAGAGTTTCAACAAAGTCTTCGGGATAAAGCTCAGCATTCAAACCATTTAGTGTTTTGTATCGGTAGCAATGGAATGCAAGTAGCATCACGGCTGGGAATTTCGTCAGAAACTATTGTGCAAACGAGCAATTGGATTGGAGCGTTACTAGTGGAGGCTGGATTACAAGGAGTCCGATCGGTCCATCTGCTGGGCTATCAAGGGAAGTTGATTAAGTTAGCAGGCGGCATTTTTAACACATCAAGTCATTTAGCCGATGCAAAACTGGAAATCATAAGTGCGGCGGTGATTCGGTGTGGCGGCAGTGCGGCGATCGCGGCCATGGTTTTAGACTGTAAAACTGCTGATGAAGCCTATCATCTTTTAGTTTCCTCGGGGATTGCAGAATTAGTGTTCAATCATTTGGTGATATTAATTAATAACAAGGCTCAGAGTTACGTAAAAAAGTATGCCAATGTTGATCTAGTTGTTCAGACAACATTGTTCGATCGGTTAGGAAATTTGATCACGGAATTTGAATAATCATAGTACTTTAGTAAAATTCCTACGGCTTAAACCTAGTTTGAATTAACTATAGTTTAGTCCCAATCGCCCAAGGTCTCGGCAGCTTTTGGCACTCTGGGACGAGCATTGGGGTAGGTCGATCGTCCCGGTTTGGGCTTTGCTTTGCCATCCGAGTCCTTCGCACCATGCAAAACCGTTAGTTGCGTTGGTTCAACCAATCGATCGCCACCCCGCCGTTTAGAAACCCCTTCTTCACTCGTTTCCTCCGCAATCACTTCATACAATTTCGCTACTTTTCCCGGCACTGATCCCTTACGTAAAATTCGCCCCAATCGTTGAATATGTTCCCGCATTGATCCCGTTCCTGAAAGCACGATAGCAACACTTGCTTCCGGGACATCAACCCCTTCATTCAAAACCCGCGATGCGACAACAGTTCCATACTCACCCGATCGGAACTTGGCCAAAATTTCATGCCGCTCTTTTACAGGCGTTTTGTGAGTGATTGCCGGAATGAGTAAGTCCTGAGAAATTCGATACACCATGGCATTATCATCTGTGAAAATCAACGACCGATCGCCATAATGATTCGCCAGCAATGTCTCCAAAACTCGCAATTTCCCTTCAGTCCCAAACGCAATTCCACGGGCTTCTCGGTGCGCCAACATCGCCCGTCGTCCAGCCTTCGATCGGGCACTAGCACTCACAAATCGTTGCCAACCTTTCAACGTTCCCAAGAAAATTTTGGATTGCTGAAGAAACTCATTGCGGATTCTAATCAATTCATCATAGCGATCGCGTTCCGAATTAGATAACGTGACTCGAATTTGTAATAGTTCGTACTCCGCTAGGGTATTGCCCGCTAATTCTTCTGCCGTTTTGCGATAGACCTCTGGACCAATTAAAAGATTTAAATCCTCATGTTTCCCATCACTGCGCTCAGGTGTGGCAGAAAGCCCTAATCGAAAGGGTGCTAGGGAAAATTCAGCAATCACTCGGCTAAAGTCTGTTGGCAAATGATGACATTCATCAAACACCAGCAATCCATACAAATTCCCCAACGTTTCCGCATGAATCGCCGCGCTATCATAGGTCGAGACCAAAATACGGGTACGATCGCGAGACCCACCCCCCAATAGACCAATATCGCCCTCTGGAAATGCTGCCAACAATGTCGCATACCATTGATGCATTAAATCCAAGGTCGGCACCAAAATCAACGTACTGCACCCCATTTCCTGCATTGCCAATTGGGCCAAATAGGTTTTACCTGCCGCTGTTGGCAACACCACTACGCCTGTTTTTTCGGCTGCTTTCCATGCCACTAATGCCTCAGATTGGTGCGGATAGGGCTGACGTTCAATGACGGAAATCATCTCAAATTCTTGATAGTTTCGAGCTTTATCAACAATTTCTGTGCCCGATCGGGTCAGCGTCGCAATTAATTCTCGGTATCGCATCGCCGGAATTCTGAATTTTTCAATCCGATCGTCCCACGTCGCAAATTCTACCCAAGCATTGCCTTTGGGCGGTGGATGTAGGATCAACGTGCCGCGATCGTAAGTTAAAGTAGGAATCCTAGCCATTGAATCTAACTCTAGTATCTAACTCTAGTTGTATCCTGGATTATAGCGGACACTCACCCCCGCACCGTCCCCATTGAGATGCATCTAAATCTTCAACTTAAGGCGATTGCCTGTCATATTGTGGCGCTATTGTGGGTTCCGATCGCCCTTGTTTTAGTGCTGGGTGTGGGGAATTCGCACCTAGGCAGCATTATGTTTTTAGGCAGCTTAGCGATCGCCGCCGATTGGGATCACTCTGCAAATTTTACAGGTATGGCATGGCTTACCGCCATTGTTTTGGTCTCAATTTTGCTGATTATTTGGATGCCACTAACCATTGTCCTAATCAATCTCAACCCTATTGTCAACGAGGTACGCCATCCCGACAAGCTGGTGTATCGTAGCGGGATCAATGCTTTTAACTGGTTGATCTCCTGCATCATTTGGTTAACGATCGGCCTCATTTTAGTTGAATGGCTCGATCGATTAATTCCTCCCCCCGATAACCCCGTTTGGATTACTTGGAGCTTAGGACTATTAATATTAATGCTTGCGATCGGACAAATCATAATGGCCATTCGTGCTTGTTGGGGAATTCTAAAAGGCAAATCTCATCGCTATTTTTTTGCATTAACCATCCTACGTTAAACTAAGCCGCTTAAAGGAGATCTTGTAGCGGTTCAATATCAAATTCCAGCAACTGTCCCAACCCTTTTGACCAAGTAGAAATCAATAGAATCCTATTGTCAATCACCACCGCAGCTGTCGGGTTTTCAGGTAATGTCAGCTGAGCGGTTGCTTCTCCATCATTCGTCAATAGAATCCCTTTGCCTAATTGATCAATTACCAAATAGCCCCGCTCCATTACTGCAATTAGTTTGGGTTCAAACGGCAACTCAACACGGCGCACTTGTAAAGGTTGAAGTGAAATAAATAGCAAGGACTGGGAAACATGTTGCTCCGTTGCAATCAAATGCCGGGAGCGGGAGGTTGGCCAAAAATGCTGAACTGCAACCTGAAGCGACATACGTCCGAGAACATTTCCGCGCCGATTCCAAATGGTCAGGTGGAGGCTGGGGGGCCAATTGACGACGGTATCCTGAGGATTGGCTTCAGAAATCACCACAAAATGTCGAGAGTCGATCGCTTGGATTTGTCGAATTTTTTGTCCCACAGGTAGGGCTATCGATCGGGTCCATCGGGGTTGACGTTGCTCGGGAAAAAACAATTGCAGCTGGAATTCAATCTGCGGCTTAGTTTGCGATTTAGCGATCGAACTCAATTTAACAAACCAACGACCCATCGGATCAATAGATATAAATTCAGTATTGATAACATCCGGTAAACAAGCGTTCAAACAAGGTCTCAGCCATTCCTCATCGCAGTAGTACACATGAGAACTCGTAGCAATATAACAGCCCATTTCACTTCCCCAAGCGTGATGAATCTCATCCGAAAATCTATGTGATTTCAAAGGATCATCACTCACAATGTTCGACGAATTCAATCGGCTAAAACAAACCTTAGTGGATTCAACTCGGTATAAGATTGTATCAATGGGATGAGAATTACCATTCGATCGTAGTTGGATGAGTAATTGCTGAAGAGGATGTGGTATCGATTCATTCCTGGAACATTTCAACCTCAAGATAGGCAATGTTTCAGAAATACTGGTTAAAATGACATCGTGAAGCGTTGTATGTTGTTTGATTTCTGTAGCCGCATCCACCACAGCCTTTTTCATTTCAGTTGCATTGCGATAGCGCTGACCCGGTACTTTTGCGAGCGATCGTAGTAATATCACCTTTAAAGGTTCTGGGAGTGATGGTGGGAGCCAAACAATATTGTTAAGATGAGCCTGCATCAACGCTCCCGGAGTCCCTGAAAAGGGCCGATCGCCCATAATCAATTCATACATCAATACGCCCGTCGCATACAAATCAGCACTCACTGAATGCTGTCCATAAAATCGCTCTGGAGCCATATAAGCTGGCGATCCGCTCATTCCAGTCCCAAAGGTTTGCGACGACTGAGTTAAGTCTTGAATCAATCGTGCAATGCCAAAATCAGCAATCCTTGGCACCATGCGCTGCGATCGAACATCGAGCAAAATATTTTCCGGTTTAATGTCACAGTGAATAATATTTTGATCATGGGCATGGGCTAATCCAGACAGAATGCCTTCAATCAATGACAGTGCAGTAAGTAAATGATGCGGGGAGTAATCAGTCTGGCCTAGACTGAGACTGGCTCGGCTTTGCATTAACTGCCGTAAGGTACCACCCGCACAATAATCAGTCACCAAATAGCGGTGACTCATCCAATAATCACAAGCCCAACAGGTCACAATATTTGGGTGCTGTAACGTGAGCAAGAATCGTAATTCCCGAAGAAATTTATGAGTTGGGAACCTATCTTGATCGAGTTCTTTTAAGGCAAACAGTGATCCAGTAGCCCGATGAACCCCAAGAAACACTTTGCCATATTGACCTCGTCCCACTAGCCCTAGCAAACGATATTGCGATCGGCGAACCTCGACACGAGACGGTTTCAAGTTCTGATAAGCATCCACAGCAGCTCTCTAAGCACAACGTTCTCCAAGCACATTTTTTAAGCGCGCCCTTATCCAACTACAAGATTCCAGGAATCCAAATATGAGATCTAAGCGCAAAGTGCCGTCATAATAGACTCGTGGGAATCGCGCTTTTCGATCATCGGCTCTGCGACATTAAGGCGGCTGTGAGTCCCTATAATGAATGTGTTGCAGGTGTCGCCTAATGATTCACAAGTGGTTTGAATTGTGTGTAAATCACGCCCGACTAATTGGCTAAAGAATGCCGACAATACCCCTGATTCAAGAGAACATACTGGGACAGTATAATCCGCTGGAGCACTACTTGCGAAGGCTGAATTGGTGGTACGAAGGATGATAAACCCCCGCTGATGGTACATTTGGTCGAATTCTAGCTTGCCCCAGCCATAGGTCGCCCAGCAATCTTTGAGACAATGTAAAAACTCAGCCATACTCATATCAACAAGTGGCTTTTCATAATAGTCCGTCACTTCATCACGGAAGCGCATATAAAAATTTTTGCCCCACCAGCGTCCGCAGTTAAATAGAACCATTCCGGCTGCTTGGCCTGTTTCCCGTCGCAGACCTGAATAAATTGCCTGAATTAATGGAGACGGAACCGCTAATAGTCGATCGCCTCTACGATTCTCCAATAGTCCCATTTCTAGATCCCCTTGGACGTAGGCTTGACTAGAGTAGTAATGACCGGGCAAACGAGGCTGGACAAGTAAATCAGCAATGGAAATCATGATGCGCTCCTAAGGTAATTTAAGGGGAATTGAGAATTAGAATTGCTTTAAAACAGTCCAGCGACGGTGAGAAGTGAGTCATCATTGATTACAGCTTCAGGTTTAAAACTAGATTCAATTTCATGCAGAAAGGGGGTGATTAATCTCATTTGGGAGGGGTTCAAGACTTGGGAAATCTGTTTGCGTAGAGCGCTGTGTATGTGACTATCGAGGTCGAAGGTCCCGTGAATTTCTATGGATTCTTGAAACCAAGTGAGAAAATGAACCTCTAAATAGGTCGGATCATCCATCAACATCGCCATGGCACAATGACGCATCGATAACATTGCATTCCGTAGGCTGTTTTCAAGTCGATCGATCTGCTCTGTGGGAAAGTATTGCTCCAGGTCGTCGGCGATCGGTTGCATCCAGGTAATTTCTTCATCGCGAAGGGTGCGATAAAGGCGAGTGCGTTCTTTCAATGATGACATATATTGACTAACTTCCGCGACCCCCTCAGGTTTTAGATAACAACTTTCAGCATCGTGAAAAAGGGATTCAATAACGGGATTCATGGGGTATCTCCTAGGAATTTATTATTCCAGTCTGTTCGTCATCTGTTAGTCAAAAAAGTCAGAGAAATCATTCAGTGTCAAGGTCGCTTCCCGAGGTTTGGAAACAACGGCGGGCTGAGATGGAACCTCTATCATGGCGACTCCATCCCAATTCACGGCGGTCATAAATTGGCCGATCGTTAATGACAAAGACAGCGGCGCATTTGGATCAGGACGCTGGAAATCGGAACTATCAAAATCGATCGGTCCAGCAGACTGAGAGGATGGCTTTTGAGCAATGCCGTCCCAATTTACACTGCCCAAAAACTGCTGTACAGAGGTCTGGACCCAGAAGGGCCGATCGGAAAGCAAGGTCACAGGGTCTGGATTCATTTTAATTCTCCTGAACGAAGACGTTTCTCGATATCTTTGGCTGTCGCACCTTCATTTAACCAAAAAGATGCAGCATCAATCCGCTCTTGACCGCCTAGCAAAAATTTACAGTAGGTTTCGCCCATGGAATAGCATTGAATTTCAATACAACCCAATTGTTTTTTAACCATTTCCGTAAAGAATCCAGAGAACAATCCAGCATACAAATGACAGACAGGTTTGCCGATATCACCCAAGGTTCGCGCTAAGGCAGAATCAAATAAATTAATGAACATAAAACCCTGTTGACGATCGCTCATATCTACTTCCCAACGGCCCCAGCCTTGCGCTGTAAACGGCCACCACCAAGTTTCAAGTAAAAACATCAGACTAGCTTGGCGAACGGGACGATCGAATTCTTTTTCAAACCATTTTTCAAAGAAGAACGCATCCTTTTGGCCCCATTCGCAACCAATGGTATACATGATAGCGGCAGAAGCTTCCCCAACTTCTTCTTCGAGTCCTTCAACTAAGCCAATAATAAAGTCTTCGGTGGCAAGAATATTTTGAGCATTATTCCAATCGACAATGGTGCCTTTATCCGCTTCAAATTGAAAAAAATCCTTGAAGCTGTAGTGATTATGTTTCTTAGGGTTGCGAGTTTTAGCAGGAGTTTGATGGTCAAGAATCAGTTTCATAGGATATTAGTTCAGAATAATTGAATTGGAACTCACGAGCATTAAGACAAAATATCCAAATACAGTGACTAGAGAAAGGGGGAGGTTCTAAATTTTAGCCTATTGACCATTACCGAGTGAACGACGATTGAGTTCTAGAATGGGAAGGAACAAGCTATATTGTTGAGGCGTTAGGTGTTGCTTGATCACATCTTGCATACCTGTATAGGTTCTGTAACAAACTCTTTGGACATTAAGTGCACGCACAACAGTCTCAAACCAAAGCAGTAAACGATCGCGTAGCGTATCCGTATCATCCATAAGAACTGCGGCTGCCGAGTACCGCCAAACTAAAAGGGTGTCACGTTTCCACTTGGAGGTTAGGTCAGCGGTGCCGTTGCGTAGAATGCTAGGATCTTGAGCCTGTATTTTTTCTCGGACTTGTTCCATGACCAGTTGCTCAATTTCTTGGAGCTTCTGATAGGTTTGAAGTCTCAATTCGTAGGTCTTGAGGTATTCAGGAATGAACCGCAATTCCTCGTCAGTCGCATATCGACCTTCCACGTTAAAACTTAGCCGCTGCATTTGACTCAACATAATGCCCATTCCTCATTTTGCACAGTAACTGCTCTTCTTTTATGAAGAATGCCCCGTGGCGATGAGTCACTAACTGTCAGAGCCGGCCAGTTTTGTTAACTTTTTTCAATGAGACATTACTTTAAGTATGGGTTGAGATGCAGTCTGACCGCAACCGATGGATTTAGGCTCCCAGAACGCCTCTGGCAACGTCGAGATAATAAAGCCGATCCTCGTAACCGTTGTAGCCGCCATTAATCCGATAGGTAATGCTATCGACATCATCCCGATCGGCAAAGTCGCTGAGATTACGAGTGTTCCAGAACCATCCAGCACTGCGACAGGCAAGATCAGGATCGCTCAACCGATCGGGATTTGCGATCAGGTCTACCCCCAGTGCCTCCCCACAATCGCCATAATTTGCGCGGCCCGTAATTTGGATCAAGCCTCGGCCTTTAAACCGAACACCGTCGCCTTCTTCCACATTACCGAGATCATCGCGCCCCTCATAATCTTCGCCAGATGCAAGTTCTTCGAGGTAGTTAAACGATCCGGACTCATGACAAAGCTGGGCGAGAAAATGGGCTTGGCGCAAAGGCGTGGTGAGGTCAAATTCAGCTAGGGTTACTACAACATAAGGATAGAGCAGCGTCACTTGGTCAGGGTCTGCGCTGCTCACAATGTCGAAAAGCTGATTAATGGTGAGGTTAATGCCGCTGGTGTCAACTTTTGGGTTTTTAGCTGAACTAGATGGAGAAGAGGACGCATTGGATTCAAATAAATCCGCATAGGGCGGTGCATCATCGCTCCGATCGCTTTTCCCCCAGGCAATCCGCAGAACTTCATCTAACCAGTCATCTTCTGGGTGAACAGTGGTGGGCAGTGCCGTGACTTTTTGTTGAATTAATCGCGCTGCTTTTTTTCGGGCTTCACCAATGGCAATTCCTGGATACAGGGAGGCGTAGGGCACTTTGTTCGCCGGACGAGCGGGTTGCCCATTGAGTTTACGGATAACTTCATCTACTTTGTAGTCAGCCGTCTCTAGCTCCCGATCGCCCCAACTGGTGAGGATTTGAATTAACCGATCGTTGCCCTGTTTTCGCCAAGTTTGGAGTTGATCGGGAGTGAATGATGCCATTTGTTTCGCCTCTAAACATTTGGGCTTGTCCATGTACTAAGACTACATCACTTAGTCCTTCTGTAGAGGGAAGTAAGTTTCCAGAAGATCAAGATAAAAGCTAGGAATCAAACTTTTCGTTCATTCTTAGAAAGCTGGCATACACTGATGACATAGGGTGTGAAATCGAATACTGATACTAGATGTAGCGTCTTTAGATGTATCCTCTTGTTGGATACTTTAGCGCTGAAGCCGGATAGCAGGTATCGAATCGCGTTTCTGCATATTTCATCAAGGCTTTTTGAACGTCATCCTGTCTGCCCGTTAATACCCCTCAAATCGATCATGCATCAAGTTTCTAGTCAAAAGACAACAGTCTCTGCAATGCTCCATCCTCAGGTGAAGTTAGCGCTAGCTTATTTGGATTGTCATTTGGAGGATGAGCTGTTGAGGTATCGCCGTGCCCGATCGGGTTCTCAGGTTGCACCCTCATCAGCCGGGGCGATGCGATCATCGAATAAAGCAAAAACTCGCGCACAGGTTGAATTGACTCAATTTATTGCGATCGATGCACTACCCAAGCGGGCGATGCTTGTAGATTCGGACATCCCTGCGCAGATCGAAAATTTGTCGCCAGAAGAAATAGTGTCACCAGAAGAGATTATGTCGGGCCTCGCGGTGAATAGCAGTGTGATGTCTTCAGAAAATGGCTTTTTTTCGGACGGTCAGTATTCTTTAGATGATTTGATGGCGAATTCGGGCGTGGAGATTTTAGACGATCGGTCTCTCTCTCTCCCAGACCATTTTTCTAATGACTATCTAGAGTCATCCCAAGAATTGCTTCGGAGTCTGGCTGAAGAAGAAGCGGGCGCAGAACAAGAACGCGGCAGCATCGAAGGCTTGCTTACGCCCTTGGGAATTGGATCGATGATGTTGATGCTGATCGGGAGTGGAATGTTTGGTTATTTGGTGATGAATCCATCGACCTTGACAGCATTGGGATCGGCAGCATCACGATTTGTGAGCGGTGGTAAGTTGCCCCAGAGTGCGCCATCTGTGACGACTCCTGCGGCGCTTAATGGGGAAGTACCGAAGGATAGTAATGAGTTTGTTGATTTGAGTTTAAATAATTTAGTGGTGATGGGGACTCAGGGGAAAGGCTCAGGACTCTTGAAGATGCCAGTTCCGATCGCCCCCAATGCGGCAAGTACTCCATCGGGCCTTATGTCGGTGATTCCGGGGAATAAAGCTGCGACACCGATCGTCATTCCAGGTAATCCCAGTCAATCAGGTAAACCTACGGCCAACTCATCGCAGCCCAGTGTGGCTCAGCCGATCGTGGTCCAACCTGCTCCCCGACCTTCTTTATATCGTCCAGTTCAACCTCAGAAAAATCCAACTTACCGTACACCTGTCCGTACACCTGTTGTGAGTACATCTCCATCGCCCTCAATTCCTACAGCCATCCCATCAGCGCCTTCTGAGCCTTCGATCGCACCCGCAACAGGCGGATATCGTGTGGAAATTCCCTACACGGGCGATACCGCTTTGGAAAAAGCACAGAAGTCTGATGCGGGGGCTTATTTTAAGAATGGTGAGAATGGTGCGGTAATTCAAATGGGCGAGAGCTATCAGAGCCGTGAAGCCGCAGAAGCAAAGGCTCAGCAGTTAAAACAACAGGGATTTGAGGGAGTTGAGGTTCAGAAATAGACGTCGGAGGAATTTTTGAATAAGACCCAGACGAGTTATGAGACAACATTCGAGACTATCCTAATAGTATAAGATCACTAGTCTCATAGGCGTTTAGTATGGCTTTTTTCGATCGCATCTCTCGTTTAGTCAAAGCGACGGTTAATGACCAAATTACTAAGCGTCAAGATCCAGAGCAGCAATTGGAAGAAATTGTGGCTAAGTTACAGGTGGATTTGGTGAATTTGCGGCAGGCGGTGGCCGAGTCTATTGCATTACAAAAAAGGACCGATCGGCAACGTCATCAAGCCACTTTGCAAGCTGAAAGTTGGTATAAAAAAGCGCAACTTGCTGTTTCTAAAGGCAATGAAGACGTGGGTCACGATGCCCTAACCCGTCGTCGTGCTTACCAATTGACGGCCACGGCCATGGGTGAACAACAGAAAGAACAATTACAATTGGTGGCAAATCTGAAGCAAAATATGCGTCAGTTAGAAAGCAAAGTGATTGATCTAAAAAACAAAAAAGACATTTACATTGCTCGCGCCAGATCCGCTCAAGCCACTTTAAAATTGAGCGATTTGCTTGATAGCAGCGGGACGAGTGAAGTGTTACAAGCTTTTGAACGCATGGAAGATAAAGTATTGAATTTAGAAGCTCAAGCAGAATTGGCCCAAGATATGAGTGACAATCAATTGGAGAAGCGGTTTGAGGCATTGGGTGAGGCTGAGGAGATTGATGCGGAATTAGCTGAACTAAAACGATCGCTTCAAAAATAAAGTTAGCAAGATTTTCAGGCTCCATGGCAAGGTAAACTAAGTGTCGCGAAATGCCTGAGAGAGTTGCCGTGACTGAGTATAGTGCTGCCAAAACCCAAACCGTAGCCCAAACCATTGTCGTCAAGGTCGGGACTTCTAGTCTGACGAATCCAGAGACTGGAAATCTTTCGCTATCAACGATCGCAACGCTGGTAGAAGTTTTAAGTGATTTAAGACGATCGGGGCATCGAGTTGTATTGGTTTCATCGGGTGCGGTGGGCGTAGGTTGTGCGCGGTTAGGCATGACCGAACGCCCAAAAACTATTGCCGTAAAGCAAGCAGTAGCCGCCGTCGGACAGGGGCGATTAATGCGCGTTTATGATGATTTGTTTACAGAAATGAAACAACCGATCGCCCAGGTTTTATTGACTCGGGGTGATTTAGTCGAACGCAGTCGGTATGTGAATGTGTATCGAACCTTTCACGAATTGTTGAATCTGAACGTGATTCCGATCGTGAATGAGAATGATACGGTTGCGGTAGATGAATTGAAATTCGGAGACAATGATACTCTTTCGGCACTAGTGGCCAGTTTAGTGGATGCGGATTGGCTATTTTTAATGACAGATGTCGATCGACTTTATACGGCTAATCCTCGAACTAATCCTGACGCAAAACCGATCGATGTGGTGCGAAATTTGGATGAATTGAATGTTGATACGGCAACAGGTGGCACGCAATGGGGCACCGGTGGGATGGAAACGAAAATTGCGGCGGCACGGATTGCCATGGGCGCGGGAGTCCGGACGGTGATTATGAAAAGTGATGCACCCGGAAATGTGCTGAAAATTCTAGCGGGGGAATCCATTGGCACCCGGTTTGAACCCCAAGAAAATCCAATTACGGCACGACAACGGTGGATTGCTCACGGTATGGTTCCAGCGGGAAAATTATATTTGGATGATGGTGCGGTGGAAGCGGTAAGAAATGGGGGCCGATCGTTTTTGGGGGCGGGATTAATAGGATTAGAGGGTGAATTTCAGCGTGAGGATACCGTGCGACTTTGCAATATTCATGGTCAAGAGATTGCACGCGGCCTTGTGAACTATAGCCATACGGAATTACAAAAAATTCGGGGTCGCCGATCGGATGAAATTAGTCAAATTTTGGGATATGACGGTGAGGAAACGGTTGTTCATCGGGATAATTTAGTGCTGATGCGGAAAGCCTTGCGGTGAATTTAGAACGAGAAATTCGGGATATGATAGAAACCAATTTGTGTTGAATCTCTTATGCGATCTTTGACTTTGACGGCTCCAGCGAAGATTAATTTACTTCTACATATTGCGGGCGATCGGCCTGATGGATTCCATGAATTAGTCATGGTAATGCAGAGTATTGATTTAGCGGATATGGTGACGGTGAAAGAACGGCAAGAACCTGGAATTGGGTTGAGATGCGATCGTCCGAATGTCCCCACGGATAGCAGCAATCTCGCTTGGAAAGCAGCCGATCTAATGCAACGACGATTTCCAGATGTGGCGAAAAAGCGCGGTGGAATTGCCATTGATTTAGTCAAACGAATTCCTATGGGGGCTGGGTTAGCGGGGGGGTCGGCAGATTGTGCGGCGGTGTTGGTAGGAATTGATTCGCTATGGGAATTGGGATTGACAAAATTAGAGTTACAAACGCTGGCTGCTGAATTGGGATCGGATATTTCCTTCTGTGTGGCAGGCGGGACGGCGCTTTGTACGGGGCGAGGGGAAATCATTGATTCATTGCCAGGGTTAGATAATCTCTATGCTGTTCTGGCAAAATACGAAGATCTCCCGGTTCCGACTCCCTGGGCTTACAAAACCTATCGCGCAGAATTTGGGTCAACCTATCCAGAAACCACAACTGAACTCGATCGACGCACGGAACAATTGAGAACAGGTTCAATGATGAATGCGATCGTTCAGGGTGATGGAGCGGGGATCGGGAAGGGTTTGCATAATGATTTAGAAAAAGTTGTACTACCCCATTATCCTAAGATTCAAAATTTACGGAATGAATTTTCAAAGACTAATTCATTAGGTGTAATGATGTCGGGTTCAGGTTCCACGGTATTTGCTTTGGCTCAGTCTTTAGCGCAAGCAGAAATAATAGAAGCCAA
>JAYUEW010000171.1:0-4859 GCA_043739045.1 Synechococcales cyanobacterium | reverse complement strand
TTTGTTGCCATAAACCGCAATGCCCTGATAGACCAACTCGCCATCGAGGTCATACTGTTTACCAATAGACTCCATCACCAACTGCTGAAGATAACGGCTAAACAAGAGCAGACTATCTTTATAGGGCAGCACCACCATGTCTTTTTTGCCGCAACCATCTCCAGAAAAATACCAGCTCATGGCCAATAATGCAGCCGGATTTGTTTTTAGATCCTCAACTCGGGTCGCAATGTCCATCTCGCAAGCGCCCGCCAACATCCCTCGGATATCGATCCCTTGCAGTGCAGCAGGTAATAGCCCGACGGGAGATAATTCAGAGGTGCGGCCTCCCACCCAGTCATACATGGGGAATATAGCTAGCCAACCGCCGCCTTTTGCCACGCCATCAAGCTGACTGCCTTCCATGGTGATAGCTACAGCATATTCTGAAAATTTTAGCCCCGCTTTCATGTAAGCATTCTGGACTTCCAACATGCCATTACGAGCTTCTGGAGTGCCGCCGGATTTGGAAATTGTCAAGACTAATGTGCTGCTCAGCCGATCGCCCAATCTTGCCAATACCCGATCGATGCCAGCGGGGTCAGTATTATCGACGAAATGAATTTGCATGGGTGGCAGATCCGGCGACAACGCTTCTGCGACAAATTGCGGGCCAAGTGCCGATCCGCCGATGCCAATGGACAACACGTCGGTAAAATTTGCTGCCGTTGGAGGCTTGATGGCTCCGCTATGAATTTTGGTGACAAAGGTTTCAATCCGATCGATCGCATCCACAATTTCAGCCTTCATTTCCGGCGTTGGGGCCAAGTGGGGCGCTCTGAGCCAGTAGTGCCCGACCATTCGATTTTCGTCTGGGTTGGCGATCGCACCTGCTTCCAGTGCAGCCATGTCACGGAATGCCCGATCGAATTTTGGCTGCATCTCAGCTAAAAAGCTAGAGTCAAACTTCATCCGGCTCACATCCAGATAAAACGAGAGTCCCGGATGATAATAGAGCCAGTCTTGATAGCGGTCCCAAAGTACAGTTGCGTTCATAATTTTAGATACTCCTCTCTGAATCCACATTCAGTGTATTCGGGGTCTAGCCTAGCGGGAATCGAAACGGGAGAAAGTATAGGAACGTGCAAAAGTAAACAATTCCTGACAATTTTCTCGCGCTTTTCTAATCGCTACTGTGGTCCTAATATTGTTCACATTTTTAGAGCGGCGGTTTGGGTAACACCCGTACAAATTTAATAATTTCCCCCGTAACTTCAATGCAGATCAGATGCTCTTCTAGGGTAAAGCGATAAAAATCTGCGTTGTGCCCATGGGTCGAAAGTCAGGCAGATATTGCAAATGCTTTGTCTTGAGAAAATCACTAAATACAAATTGGCGGATCCGATCGCGGACTTTACTTTTTGAAATAAGTTTTAAGTCGATTATGAACGATCGTTCATAGCGAACCTCTAAGGCAGATGGAGACAGTAATCCGCCTCGGCCTGGAATAATGGGAGTGGCAGTCATGGTGCGTCATCAAAAAGGGAAGTAGACAAAGGTGCGGTCAAAATGGCTAGAGCTTCTTCCCGAGAAAACAAATCTCCTGGCTTAAAGTTTTCCTTGGCCGACTGCACTGCACTGATCATATACAAGTCATAAAACTGGGTCTGCATCAAGGCCCACATGGTGACAAGTTCGTCATCCGTAAGGATATTTAATAAATTGTGAGCACGATCGCGCAGAGCTTCCATATACCAGGCCAGAGAGCGATAAAAATGGTGAGCAGTTACAGGCTAGAATGCCCAAGGATTACGTGAATTTCACGGTGCTACCATAACAAGGTACGCCTTGGCAACTTACTTTTCTCAAATTATAACGATTTCCTCGGGTCGCCATGTTCAGTTATCTCTTCTCCTTTGATTCGGGAATTCTGACCTACCTTTCATTCCTCATCACAAATATTGCCATTTACGCCATGCTTGGGCTGGGTCTCAATCTTCAGTGGGGCTTTACTGGGTTGATTAATTTTGGGGTGGCGGGGTTTGTGGCGGTGGGGGCTTATGCGACGGTGGTGTTGAGTATGACGGGGTGGCCGCTGTTTGTTTCGATGGTGGCGGGTGGATTGGTAGCGGCGATTTTTGGGTTAGGGTTGGGGATTGCGACCTTGCGATTGCGAGAAGATTATTTGGCGATCGTGACGATCGGAGCGGCAGAACTTGTTCGGTTGGTGGTTAATAATGAATCATTGGTGGATGGAAAACCGGGTGCGATCGGAATTAATGGTTTCCCGTTGCCCTTGGCTAATTTTCGTCCAGACATTTTTACGCGGTATGGCATGGTGCTGATGTTGACGGGGGTGTTTGGGTTGGCGCTGTGGAAGTTGGGTCATTGGTGTCGGCGGCGCTTGGTGTCGGTACGGGAATCGAAGAATAAAGTGTGGCTTACGGCGGTGACAGTAGTGGGGGCTTTGGTTCTGGTGCGGGCAGATGTGGTGACGACGATCGCGATGTTGAATTTTAGAGACAATCAAGTGGTGAATGGTCTTTTGTTTTGTTCGGTGTTGATGGCGGCGTTGGTATTTTTGTTGGTGGAGACGTTGGTCCGATCGCCTTGGGGACGAGTGTTGAAGGCGATTCGTGAGGATGAGGAAGTGGCAAAGGCGTTGGGTAAAAATATATTTTCGTATAAACTTCAGTCGTTGATGATTGGCGGGTTTATTACGGGAATTGCGGGGGCGTTTTATGCTTGGCAACAGAGCAATGTTTACCCGGATAATTTCAAGTCTGATTTGACCTTTAATGTGTGGATTCTGATGGTTTTAGGCGGGGCGGGAAGTAATCCTGGGGTTGCGATCGGTGCAGCGATTTTCTGGATTTACACAACCTTAACGCGGGATTTAAGTAAGTTGTTACCCATGGTTCCCACGTCCCAAATCGATGCGTTTCGGATGGTGTTTATCGGTCTATTGTTAATTGGATTAATGGTGTGGCGGCCTCAAGGGTTGTTAGGCAATCGTGATGAGTTGACCTTGGGAAAATAGGGTTGCTTTAAAGACCCGATCCCCCTAGCCACCTTAAAAAGGGGGAACCAGAATTCAATTCATAGTCCCCCTTTTCAAGGGAGATTTAGGGGGATCGAAATTTTTGATACCAACGAGAGAACTTTTAAAACACTTTCTTAGTGTTATTTTTATTTTTTAGGGTTAGGAAGAGCGATGTCTGCAATTTTATCGGCAACGGGATTAGTCAAATCATTTGGAGGGGTGCAGGCGGTGGATCGAGCAGATCTCGAAGTGATCTCTGGCAGCATTACTGGACTGATTGGGCCGAATGGAGCTGGGAAAACGACGTTCTTTAATTTGCTTTCTAATTTTATTACTCCCGACCAAGGAATCGTGCAATTTAAGGGCGATCGCATTGACAAACTTCAACCCCATCGGATTGCTCGTAAAGGCATGGTGAGAACCTTTCAAGTGGCCCGTGCATTGTCCCGACTGTCGGTGTTAGAAAATCTTTTGCTTGCAACTCAAAACCAAACGGGTGAGACCTTTTGGAATGTCTGGACTCAGCCGAAACGCATTGCACTAGAGGAGAAACAAGCACGCGATCGGGCCATGGAAATTTTGGATTCGATCGGCTTAATTCAAAAGGCAAATGATTATGCAGGCGGATTGTCGGGTGGACAACGAAAGCTCTTAGAAATTGGTCGGGCGATGATGACAAAACCTGAACTGATTCTATTAGATGAACCTGCTGCTGGCGTAAATCCAACCTTAATTAATCAGATTTGTGAGTATATCCAATATTGGAATCGTCAAGGCATTTCATTTTTGATTATTGAACACAATATGGATGTGATTATGGGCTTGTGCGATCGGGTTTGGGTGTTGGCTGAAGGTCGGAATTTAGCGGTGGGAACTCCCGAAGAAATTCAGACTAATGCGAAAGTTTTGGAAGCGTACTTGGGTGCATAAAGTTATAGGTAAGATGCACTCCAATTATTTTTGAACCTCTTCTAACTGCGATCGGCTGTTAATTAACCGATCGACCCAAGCGACAAAGAACTGACGATTTTCCGCTTTGTCTTTTGGATCAATGCTATCGGTTGAATGGGGGGCTAATCCGATCATTGCGCCGCTAGTTACACAAAACATCGACTTCTGAAAACTTGTAATAGATTTCACACTCAAATCAGTCTCGCCTCGGCTAAACGTGCGGTAATGGTCTCGCAAATAATTTGGCATATGACGGATTAGGTCGCGGGCTAGCAAACTCGGCGGAACCCCAGCACTTCCCGCCGGAATCGGATCTGCATACAAAACACCATAAGCAAATTCAGATTGATCGGTCGGAAGCTGTTGAGCTTGAGCGTTGTAAGACAAAATTCCCATGAAGGGGAGCGATCGGAAAAACACGGTCTCGACATAGGGAATTGCGGTATCGGCCAGAAATGTCAATCCAGCCGACTTGGGAATAATCTCGTAGGACTCACCCTCAATATCAACATGATAATAAATCGGAACTTCTGCCGCTGCGACTAGACCATCTTTAACAAAATGAATCACATCCCGAATAGACGTAATTTTGCCCTGATGATACCGATCGGCTAAGTCAAAAAACAGGTCCGCCATGATGTTCCAAAACTGACCTAAGGCGCGATAGTAACAAAGCTGTCGAACTTGTTCTAATAAAAAATCAGGAGATAAGATATTGAATCCTTGAACCAACCAATTTTTACTCGTTTTTGCCACGATCGCGCGGTTCGCTAAGGCCACAAATTCCGGTGTATCGAGATAGGCATCCAACTTCCCCCCCCGGTGATACATCATTCCTTTCATGCAATACTCAGCGAATTCATAATTAATTCGATTGTGTTGCCAA
>JAYUEW010000170.1:0-4726 GCA_043739045.1 Synechococcales cyanobacterium | reverse complement strand
CGTCAGAGCATTTATGAAAAAATTCGAGACGATCGGGTTAAAACATTGCTCTCACCGGATGAGATTGTCATGGCTTCCGCATCTCCCTTAGTTCCGGTGTCCACCCGCCAAAGTGATGGGCGCTTGAAAATTGTCATGGAACCAGGACTTCCCCAGATTGATGCTGTGAAGCTGAAGATTTTAGACATTCTAGATCGTGAAGGTAAGGCACTAGTTGCGCTGAATTCAATGCTCTATGCCAATGAGGTGAATGAGCAGATTGTGCAGCGGAAACTTAAAATTCGCGATCGCGCTGCCGATCGCGTGATTTGGAATGGCGTGATCACAAAAGCATTAGCCGTCGCACTTAATCCGATCACGGTGCTGGATGTAGTGAGTAGTGCTGCCGTCGATGTCGCGGTGATTTTGACGTTATCGAAACTGTATGGGATTGCGATGACCGAAAAAGGGGCGGTGAACTTATTGAAAAATATTGCGATCGCAATGGGCGGCATTACCGCCAGCGAACTTTTAGCGACGCTAGGGCTTGGAACCTTAAAAAGTTTACTGGGAGCCAGTGCCCCTGTGACGGGTGGCCTATCCCTAGCACCTTATTTGTCGGTGGCTATCACTCAAGCTGGAGTGGCCGGAGTCTCGACCTACGGCATTGGTCAAGTAGCAAAGGTCTATTTTGCCAATGGAGCAACTTGGGGTGATGCCGGACCGAAAGCGGTGGTTTCACGCATTTTGGATTCACTGGATGAAGACTCTATTTTGGCACGAATTAAAGAAGAACTACGGGGGCGACTAAGACCCCCATCACCGTCTAAGTGAATTGTCTAAGTGAATTGTCTAAGTGACGTGTCAGCCGACGTGATAGCCGCCTTGCGATCGGGCGATCGCAATATCACCGTCGTAAAAATATTGTTCAAACTCTAAGCCAAATTCAGCAGACCATTTTTGGATAATTTCAGCTTCACCCGATCGATTAATATCATCAAGAACAATAGCAAAATCGGCGGCTAAAATACTCTTTAACGCAGGCAGGGCAGGATAACGCGATCGACGACGTTTTTCATCATAGGCAGGCGGGCCATCAATAATCAAAAAATCAATCTTAGGTTCTTTAAGAATCGCGTTTGCTGCCGTCAGGTCATACCACTGATTATCGTCTAGCGCTAGATTGCAGGGAACAAGCGGCGCGGGAATAAGCGTTACATAGTCATCAAGCCCTTGATCTTTCAATAGATTTTGTAGAACTTCTATCCAGCCCAAATTATTTTCTAGAGTATATAAATGACCATGGCCTTGTTGCTTGAGTAAGCGGGCAATGTAAATCGTGCTAATGCCACCACCGCATTCAAGAATAGTATTGCGTTGATTAACCACAATTTCATTCAAAATTTTCACCAGACCACTGGGCCGCAGCGCTGATGTGCTCCAAGGCAAATAGCCTGTACTAAGGGGGGCTAGGACTTGGATCGCAACGGCATCATGGGACGATCGGTTAATGGAATCGAGCTGAGCGCGCAGGTCGCTGGCATTGCTAAAATTTGATTCGAGCGCATTCAACATTCGGAAGATCCTGGTGGTTAAAGAAGTCTTACAGCATACCGATAAGACGACAGTTACGATCGTGTCAATTCTGCTGCGATAGCGAACAATTATTAAGTCCGTGCCAAGACACAGGATGAATCTTTTACTATCAAGGAGTGGTTTTAGATGATTTTGTAAAAGCAAGTATCTAGGGGAGTCCGACCTTCACTTTACATTTTGAAGAGGTCTTATGAATGACGTTTTAAATCAATTTGGAGTAGTCTGTGCGTTGTTCTTTGGCGTAGTCCCGGCGATCGCCCAGCCGCTTAATCCTTCTTCTTTAACAAAAATTGAACAGGGTAAATCGCTTGGCTGCCCGCTGATAGAGCCAATCTTGACCAATACATCTATGCCCATTATTTCAGAACCATCGACTCCCACCCACTCTCTTGATGGAGCGAATACCATGATGATCAAACTGATTTACTTGGGGTTGCCAGGGGCTATTTTAATCGGGATTAGCTTGCGGACATTACATCTGCACCGAGAAATTATGCGGCAGCGGGCCTTTGTCGAAAGTCTAGAACGGATTTGGCAGCGCACTGTCTCTTACTGAAATTTCCAGGTTCTTGAGCTTAAGAATTGCTATCCGATCGAAGTTGAGCAATTTCCGATCGGATAGCTGCGAGTTGGGTCATCAAGTCCTTTAGCTCAGCTTGAACATCGGGTATGACGGTAGTTGCCGTGGTGTTGATTGTCATGCTGGAAGGCGGAGTGTTTTGGGACCAAAGACTATCGACAACTTGGCGGGCCTCTTGTTCGGTGGCTGCGCCTTTGTCTATGAGTTCTTGAGCAAATTCAGTCGGATTTTGGGTTAGACGAGTCCAGGTTTCAGAAGCTGTTTGGGGATTTTTTAGGGTGTCAGCAAGGGTGGTGGTGGTGCCGATCGCAACCCGAAATCCTTGCTGAAAAAGTTGTAGTAGAGTGTCCGTGTTCATGAAATTAGGTCGCAATTAAGATTACGGGATAGCTGTTGTGTGAGATTCTGTGTGAGATTCAAGATGTATGAAATTCAAAATTAGAGATTAATTCTATGCGTCTAGAAATTGGTTTACGTCCTCGATCATTTGGTTAAGTTCGGTTTCCACTGTGAGGCGAAGTTGAGCATCACGAACCGTTAATAGAACCTTGGCTGCAAAAGGACTGGGATACAGATTTGGGTTGCAAAAAATTTCTAGAAAAACACTGTCGTTGTGGGTGTATTCAAACGATCGCTGTGGGGTTGGGCGAGTCGTGGAGATTGTTTGAGTTGCGACAGTTTTTAACGATTGCATTAAGCGATCGAGCGCGCTTTGGAGATCTTTGGCTGTTTCAGGAGTGAGTTCGACCCGGATGGACCCGGTTGGCAGATTAAAATTAAGTTGGGCCATGGAAAGCGGAAATATCCTAAATTAAATAGACTTCTTTATCCTAACAAGATGCTTTGGATCTCTTCAATCGCCTTACTAACTGTCACAAAGCGATCGGCTTAGGGGGAAAGCGATCGCGCTAGCCACTGATCAACGCCTCGACAAATTCATAGCCGGAGAATGGACGTAGATCTTCAATTCCTTCACCCGCACCAATAAACCGAATCGGCAGACCTAACTGCTCAACGACAGCCAAAGCGATTCCACCTTTTGCCGTACCATCAAGCTTAGTCAAAACAACGCCACTGATCTGGGCAGCTTCAGAAAAGACTTTTGCCTGTTGCAGACCGTTTTGACCCAGGGTTGAATCCAAAACCAGCAGCGTTTCAATTCTGACATCATCACCAACTTTTTTATCAATGATTCGTCGAACTTTAGCCAACTCATCCATCAGATTTTTTTTGTTCTGAAGTCGTCCGGCGGTATCAATTAGCAGTAGTTCAGTGCCTCGGGATTGAGCAGCACTGATGGCATCAAAAACAACAGCAGCAGGATCGGTATTTTGACCAGGGTTTGAGATCACGTCCACCCCGCTCCGCGCACCCCATACCTTCACCTGCTCGACCGCAGCAGCTCGAAAGGTGTCAGCTGCTGCAATTAGGCATTTGTACCCCGATTTGCTGGCGACGTGGGTTATTTTTCCAATGGTTGTCGTTTTTCCAGCCCCATTTACGCCCGTCATCATCCAGATATTAAGCTTATCTTTCTCAGGAGAAAAGCTGCGTTTATAATTTCCTGTGGTGTAAGGCGCATCTAACATGTCTCGCAGAAGTTGCTTCAGGAAGGAAATCGCTTGGTCTGGGGGCAATACTTCTTGACGAAGTTTAGCTTGGAGTCCCGCGATAATTTTGTCGGTTGCAGCGACTCCAACATCAGCTTGAAGCAGTAGAGATTCGATTTCTTCGACCGCATCTTCATTCAGCGGGCCTTGACCTACGATCGCTTTGAGTTGATTGAATAGGTTGCGCCGAGTTTTATCGAGTCCTTGACGCAAGCGTTTGAGCCAAGTAATTTCTTCAAGCGAAATATCTTCGACCCGACGACCTTGGCTAGCCAATACTTCAGCCGACCATGAAAATCCATCATCTAAAATTAGATCTGGTGGCAGAACATATTCAACGGTTTTCGTTGCAGTTGGGGCGATCGTGGGTTCGGGTTCAGTGACGATCGCAGTCGATCGAAATTCTTCCAGTCGTGCTTCAGTTTCGGCTTGAGCCTCCATCCACAACGGACGAATCGCAGGGGCTTCAGTCTCATCTATGGTTACGGGATCAGTGACAGGTTCACTAATTGATTCACTGGCCGACTCGATCGTGGCAATGGGCGATTCAAGCTCAACAGGTTCAACATCACCCGCATCCGAAACAGACTCCTCAGTAACAGACTCCTCAGTAACAGCCTCCAAAGACAACTTTTCTGCCGCTGCTGCCTGCTGCTTTTGCTTCAGCCGTTCATAGGCCGCCTTGGCAAAGGTTAACGCTTCTTCTGGGGCGGGAGTTTCTGGGGAGGTTGTTTTTTCTTCAGGACGTGTTGCAGCTGGCTCTTCTGCTTTGGCCGCCCGATCGAACCAGTTAAATGTCATTCTCTTTTACTCCTTCTTCCTTCACGGCTTTCCCGCCTCGATTCGATCGTTTTAAGCCCAATTGATCAAAGGTCCGTTTCAATACGGCATTGATAAACCGATGCCCATCTTCTTCACTGTAACGCTTTGCTAGTTCAACGGCTTCATTAATTGCAACTTC
>JAYUEW010000169.1:0-7920 GCA_043739045.1 Synechococcales cyanobacterium | reverse complement strand
AATTCTGTCAGTAAATGAAGACACGCTTGGAATAAGCATGAAATACTGATTCTCTAGAGGAGCGCGCTGTCGTGGGAAACAATTAGCAATGTGCCCTGTCGATCGATCACTCGAACTTTTTGTTTTGGTGCCAGGTGAGCTGTCGGATCATCAAGTTGGGCCAACCACGACTGGCCCTCATAATTAACCCGTCCTGTTTCACCCGGAAGAATTTCGGTCATGGTATGGGCATAATCGGCATCTAGCTTACGGGACTGCGATCGGGGTCGGATAAAACTCTGGGACACCCGAAATAACCCCAACGACAAAATCATCCACAGCACCACCTGCCAATTAAACGGCAGCGAGGATGAAGTTGGAGCCACGAGAAAGGCACTCAACCCCATCACCAATGACACAAAGGCGATCGGAGTAGCCAGTTCCAACAGGCAAAACCCGCTGCCGACTAAAAGCCACATTAGTGATACATCAGACATGATTTAGACCTAGGGTTTGTTATTCGGATTGAGGCAAGGTGAGACGGGTTTAGTCAATAAAATTTTGCCAGGTCGGAAATCATTCTGTATAGTTTGGGAGCTTATGGTTCGCTTCAAGTAGAGGAGTGATCATTCCGGAATTATTTCAAAAAAATGAGATCCCGAATGAAATCCTGATTGATACGCCTTTAATTCCCATTTCTAACAACCTTGTCTACATCATGAGCCGATTTGAATTAAAAATTTACTGTATGAATCCCCGCTGCAATCGGCCAGAAAACTTGTCTGGAGATAAGGTTTGCGCAAATTGCGGTACGCCCATCACCTATCGCTACCTCTGGGCAGTGGAATCGAATGAACGTCCGATCGGCTCTATTCTCTGCAATGGCCGCTATAGAGTCGTGTCGCCCAGGCTTTGGCTCGATTTACAACCGGGGCTAGTTCCCACCGCAGCCGAAATTCCAGATGCCTATTTGCCCTATCTGCATCTGTATGATTATCGTCTGCACCTACCTGAAATCTACGGCATAGCTCAAGATGGCGACCAGAGTACGTTGCTGCTAGACAATGTGCCCTTTAACTCCGAAGGCACTCCCTATCCTGGATTCATGGAAAGCTTTGGCCAGAGCAGCGCAGTGCGGCAGGTGTATTGGCTTTGGCAGATGTTGGAGTTGTGGTCGCCAATGTTGGATTGGCAGGTCGCGAGTAGCTTGTTGGTTGAGGAAAATCTGCGGGTTCATGATTGGCGGCTGCGATTGCGTGAGTTGACCCTAGACATTACGGAACCGACGTTAAGCGATTTGGCTAATTTATGGTCCGGATTATTGCCGGAAGCGCGATCGAGCATCGCCCAGCCCTTGCAAGAAATCTGCGTCCAGATGCATGACCCAAAAACTACAATAGAAACCTTTCGCACGGTCCTCAATCAGCTTTTACTAGAGCAAGCTGGGCAGTTATCGTTGGGGTTACAAGCCTTTGGAATTACCGACGTTGGCCAGTCCCGCGAGCATAACGAAGACACCTGTTATCCGCTGGGCCATGCCACCATTCAGGACGATTTGTTTCCTCGGCTTTCCATTGTCTGCGATGGCATTGGGGGCCATGAAGGCGGCGAAGTCGCGAGTCATATGGCCGTGCAGTCGTTTAAACCTCAAATTCGAGCCTTTCTCGCTGAAGTGGCCGAACAGCCGGAGTTGATGGAGCCAGACGTGATTTGCGAACAGCTTGCGGCCATTACTCGCGTGGTCAACAACCTGATTTCTAATCAAAATGACGAACAAGACCGTAGCGATCGTCGGCGTATGGGTACCACCTTAATGTTGGCGTTGCAAGTGCCTCAACGGGTTCGCACTGCTGCCGGAACGGTTCTGAGTAATGGTCATGAGCTTTATTTGGTGAGTGTTGGCGATAGTCGAGCCTATTGGATGACGGCCCGAAGTTTGCATCAACTTAGTGTGGATGATGATGTGAGTACGCGGGAAGTTCGGCTGGGGCGCAGTACTTACCGCGATGCTCTGATGCGGCCTGATGCGGGGGCGTTGACCCAGGCACTTGGAACCCGTGATAGTGAGTCGCTGCGGCCCAGAGTTCAACGGTTCATCTTGGAAGAGGACGGCGTTTTGATGCTGTGTTCTGATGGACTCAGCGATCGGGATTTAGTTGAGCAGCATTGGCAAGGGTTTGCGGAGGGATTGCTGCTGTCGGGCACATCTCTCGAAGACTCGGCCCAGCAGTGGGTGGACTTGGCGAATAAAGAAAATGGCAGTGACAACATTTCCCTAGTGTTGACCCAATGCCAAGTCACGGACCCAGCCCGAAAGGTCGCTTTTTCCGCCATCCCGGAACCTCAAATCAATACTTCTGAAGTTCCCGCAGAAATAACCCGATTCATTGCTCCCAAAAAACAACGTAAGGGATGTCTCGGATTACTACTGGTGGTGTTAGTCGGGTGCGGCGGTGTTGTAGCTTGGTCTATGACGGATCCAATTGGGTTTAATGGCGTGCGCGATCGGATTCAACTAGAAGTCCAGCCCCGTCTTCAGCAATGGTTGCCCAAGTCTCCTTGAAATTCGAGGCCAATGTACCGCCTTATGTAAAGATAGTAGGATTACAAATGCTGGTAGACGCAGACGGAATTGTTATGGAAGTTGGAACACGCATTCGGGTAACTACATCGGTTTTGATTTATCATCACCCTGAACATCGAAATACGGCTTTTGATCTAAATGGCCACGAGGGAGAAGTCGTTGCGATCGCTACTTCCTGGAAAGGTCGGCCTGTGAGTGCAAATTTCCCATTCGTTGTGAAGTTTACACCAAAGCTAAAAGTCCATCTCACTGAACAAGAAATGACTGCGATCGAGTAGTGAACTTGAATCCGCTATAGATTAGTAAAAGTTTGTTTGATGATTAGAATTATTTCATCAAACAGATTTTTAGGTTGACTAAACTACTGAATACTATTGAAGCTGCTGCATCAGACCCGGCACGTCTGCAATAGACCAATGCTCAGCAATTTTTCCATTTTGAATCCGATCGATGCGAATTGATGCCAGGAATACATGTCTCCCGGTTGCGGGAATTCCCATGAACGTTCCACTGTGCAATACGGTTGAATTCATATGAGTCACAACCCGATCGGACTCTTCAATTTGTTGAATTAATTCAATTTTAATATCTGAGAAGGCGGAGAAACTGTCTAGAAATGATGCATGATACAGTCGCAATGCCTCAAGTCCTTGGTTGTTGTCACTTAGCATCGCATGATTAATACAATCTTCGGTCCAGAAGTCTTTCAGCGCATCAATATCGCCATAGCTTAAGACGACTTGAATGAAGTTCTGAACAATTTGTTTGTTTGGAGTATTAATCACGGTGAATCTCTACTGATGTTGTCGGGATGTACTGTCATGTGCGATCGTACTTTGTTTAAATTATCACATTCATCAATTTAGCTCCATTAATCTAATTAGTATAACTACTGGCCTGACGCATAAACATTTCGGCATAGCGTCCGTTATGTTGGATAAGCTCAGCGTGATTGCCTTCTTCTAAAATTGTGCCATGTTCAAGAACAATAATCCGATCGGCTATTCGTGCCAAGGATAAACGGTGACTGATTACAATGGTCATGCGGCCACGGGCGATCGTGCGGAAAATCTCATAAATCTCATGTTCGTTTTTAGGATCAAGGGCTGCTGTGGGTTCATCAAATATTACAAGTTCGGAAGTGCCAAGACGTAAAAGGGCGCGGGCGATCGCAATACGTTGCCATTGTCCACCGGAAAGATCAATACCTTTTTCCAGTTGTTTACCCAATGGAGTTTCCAGGCCTTGGTCGAGTTCCATGATGATATGGTTAATCCCCGACTCTTTTAAAACTTGCTCCAATGCACCATCTTCTTTAAGCTTTGGAAGGTAGCCCCAGCCTACATTTTCACGGACGGTTGCGGGAAAACGGGCATAGTCTTGCATGACGACTGCAATGCGCGATCGGATCTCGTCTAGTGATACGTCTTTGTAGTCCACACCATTCCACTCGATGCTCCCAGAAGATGGATCGTAGAGTCTGGCTAGTAATTTACCAAGCGTTGTTTTTCCCGCGCCATTTTCACCCACAAGAACGACCATTTCGCCCGGTTTTATATTGAAATTAATATTATTCAGAATCGCTTTTTCGCTACCGGGATAGCTGAAGCTGAGGTTTTTAATCATTAATCCGTTGCCTCGATCGGGCAGTGGCAAGGCATCAGGGCGATCGATCAAGGTTGGTTCTAGATCTAATAATTGGAATACTGGACGAGTTGCCAGCGCCACATCATAAATATCACCCAAATTGCTAACTAACATATAAAGACTGCGTTTGAGTTGAATGATTACGCCTGTATAAAGTGCAATATCACCCAATGTAAATCGTCCCGTAACTACCCCAAAAATGACATATAAATAGGGAATGCTGGAACCAATCCCACCTAAAAAAGACAACGCGATCAATGCGATCGCTCCTTCTTGACGAATGTCTTGCATTTGTTTGAATAGACGATCGAATATTTCGTTCCAACGATCGAGCATGACATGTTGCAATGAGAACAAACGCATTTCTTTGGCGTAAGTCTCTTCCTTTAGCAATTTGGCATAGATTTCTTTTTCCCGTGATAGTCCCGCTTGGCTCTCTTCCACTCGCCAACTTTTCCGCCAATAGCGCAAGTCAATCACGACGCTTGGAATCGCAAATCCCAACAGTATTAGAGGAACCCATAGTGCAATACCAGCGGCTAGGATTACGGCAGGAATTAGGGTGAAAATTCCCATAAATGAACCCGCAAAAATAAACGCGAGACGCTGCATTCGTTGTATGCCTTTGGTTGTCAATTGCAGAATATTCAGCAATTCGGGCTGTTCAAACAATGCAATATCATTGAAATTTGCAATCTTTGCAATCACTTTGCCTTCAATGGCCCCTTGAACCCGATCGCGCAATGCCGCAAACATTTGGGTATCAATTGACGATACAGACTCAATAAATAAATTAGTGCCAATTAAGGCCCCGATCGCTGTGAGTAATTGGGGATATTGGCTAACGATCGTCCAGTCTAGGGGTTTGTTGGCTGCCGTGCCTGCCAGAGATGCGGTTTGGTCAATGACGACTTTGCTGAAATAGAGGGCTGCTGAGGGACCGACTCCACGAATTAAGTTGAAAATCCCAATTTGCCAGAGTTCTTTTGGAGCGGATTCCATGACCAACTGAATCGATCGCCAGAGGGCTTGACGAATATCAGCATTTTCAACTTTTTCAGGTGGTTTGGACGAGGTTGATGTTGACTTCATAGATAGCAATCCAGAATAAAATACCGCTTAAGTCGGGTTTTGCTGAAATTCAAATATTTTCAGACGAATTGGAGTTGGAAGTTCCGTACAATTACATAGAGTCTATGGATAGCTATTGACTTCTCCATTATGACAGCTTCACTTTTTTATGTACAATTACAGTATCTTGTCAGTATCATGTGATATACCCTTGGGATTGATATGTAATTCACTTGAGAGATTCTTATGAATTTTCGCTTAATCGCCTTGGCTAGCTGTGTTGCATTGGGTTCGATCGCATTGGGTGGCAAAGCACAAGCACAAACGGCTCCTGCTATTGTTCCTTTCTCCGGAGCGTTCGCTAATACGTGTACTTTTAGTGCTCCAATTGGGGGTAGATTGGCCCGTCCTGGATCTTTCGTTGCTGTTGAATCTACCGCCGGAATACCTTCGCTCGGCAGCACGGGTACCGGAGGTTCAGTGACCGTGAACTGCACGGGTAACCTAGCAACAGTTAGTGTTGCTCCGCCCGCCACTGTTAGCGTGCCCGGAACGTTTGTTCCACCTGTCCGTCAATCCATAGTTCAACGAGGCTCCAATGCTGGTATAGCAAACTTTACAACTGCGACTAGTGGCGCACGCTTTAACACCGCTTTATGGACAACCTTGTCCAGTACTGCGCCACTGGCTGTACCGGCTGGACTTAGCACTCTGAATGTGGGCATGGTTGCAGGAGAACAGGTTACAGGTGTTCTTCCTACTGGAACTTATACTTACAGTGTGACGTTAACTGCGACCCCTAATTAAAGTTTTAATCTGCCGCTTGTATCCCTGAAGTTATAAGACCTAAGGTATACAATCAATGGCTCATTCTTAATTTGAATAGGGTTGTTAATCTGCAATCCTATTCAAATTTTTACTATCCATACCTCTTGTTCTCAGATTTTGGACTTCATGAATAATCGTCTTCCTAAACTCAATAAGTAAATGATAATTACTGCCAAATTGAAGGATGGAATTCATTTCCTATGCTTAACCATACTCTCTTTGTCCGGTTGGGCTACAATGGAAAGTGTTGGTGTGAGCTGTACTCTGAATATTTTAACTCCGGGTGTGTTGAAGCGTGAGGCAACTCTCAAGGCTGTTAGTAGCACCTACACAGATGGTAGCGTAGGTTCAGTGGCCGTGACCTGCTCGGTTGCCTCATCACTTACTGTTGGTGCGCCCATTCTTGTTAATGCGCCCGAAACGTTTGCTCCAACTGTCCTTCAAGCCGTAGTTCAACGAGGCTCCTCTACTGCGTTTACAGACTATACATCTTCGAGTAGTGGCAGTCGCTTTGCCAACAGCGGTTTATGGGCATCCAGTACTGCGCCACTGGTTTTGCGGACTGGAGCTAGCACTCTGTATGTGAACATGGTTGCGGGGACAAATGCTCCGGGTGTTCTTCCTAGTGGACTTTATAGTTACAGCGTGAAGTTAACTGTGACCCCTAATTAGAGTTATAATCTGCCGATCGTATCTCTAAAGTTATAAGACCGTCTTAACTGTTGTTCCTAACTAACTTGGGCACGGGTTAATACTGTTAAATTTCCCTGATTTGCCAAATAATCTTCCCCCAACCATTAATCGTATTTACTGTCCCCATGGTTCACCTTACCTCCCTTTTCAAAAAAGCTCTCTCTGTCGCAGCGATCGGGCCGATCGGTCTTGTTCTTAGCCTCACGAGTTTCCAAGAAATTGCTCAAGCTCAGTTCAGTGTTTCGCCTCTAGTCGTTGAACTAAATGCAAAACGGGGGCAGGCTCAGGGAACCATTTTGATGATTAATGGTGCTTCAACGCCACTCGATACAAAGTCTTATATCAGACCTTTCACTTACGATCGGGAAAAGGGATTTCAAGAATTAAAAGATAGCCCACAGGATCTAACCCCTTATGTTCAGTTGTATCCAGCGAATATCACCTTTGCCGCCACGGAACAACGGCGCATTCGGTTTGTCGCTCGACTAGCGCCCAATCTGCCTGATGGCGAGTATCGGGCCATGATTTTTACTGAGATAGGTTCGATCGAATTACCGAAAGATGAGCAATCCAGTAATCTGACCGTACTGACTACTTCAATTCAGCCTCGGTTTGGTGTGGCGGTGTATGTGCGGAAGGGCAACATTAGTCCGAAGTTAAGTGTAGAAAATATTAACTGGGATAATAATACAAACCAAGCCAAAATCTTAGTTAAGAATTCAGGCAAAGCAAGCACCATTGTTCAGGGTGAATGGACATTAAAGAAAGACGACAAAACAATTAAACAAGGCCAGACTCAGGACACGACCGTGATTGCAGAAAGCGATCGATCGATCAACATCTCAATGATCTTCTCTGATACAACCCCAGAAAAGTTAGCTCCCGGACGCTACTACCTAGAAGGAAATATTCTATGGGGCTTCAACAATACTCAAAAAATCCCCTATCAAGTTTCATTTGAAGTGACTGATGGTAAATAGATATTAGAACAATATCTTAGAGGGTGTTTGAAAAGTCTCTGCATTGGTATCAAAACACCCGATCCCCCTAGCCCCCTTAAAAAGGGGGAACCAGAATTCGGCTCAAAGTCCCCCTTCTTAAGGGGGATTTAGGGGGAT
>JAYUEW010000168.1:0-2773 GCA_043739045.1 Synechococcales cyanobacterium | reverse complement strand
TTGCCAACCTGCCAACGGATCGATCCCGCTGACCCACCACCCTCGTAGTGCCCGATTATTCGATCGCGTTACCTTCCAATTCAATCGTTCTGCAATGGGGTACCGCATCTCACGGCAGTATTCATCCACTTCAGAGTCGATTAGCGTTTGGACATTGAGATGAATGATTTGTGCATCTACACCACTATCCAACCATTCCTGTTTATGATCTTTTGCAACCCGTTTGCTCAAAATTGACCGACTCAATGCCGATCGCAAAAATGGCGGCTTGGATGGAGGTTTGAGTGATGATTTGATTGATAACGAATTCAAATATGAATTAAGTTGCAACTCTGTGCTAGGGCTGCAACTTCTGATACAATTCTCAAACATAAGGACAGATATCCCAACCGCAAATTGGGATGACAAGGTTGAACAATTGCCCCTTGAGCTAACTGTGGTAGGGAAGCTAGAGGGGTTTTGCTTTGGAAAAATCTAACTAAAACTTTCAGCAAAGCAGAATGTGACCCAACGTCACCCATCTCAATGTCGAAATCACAAGGTGGTAGAAGAACTCGACGAACACAAGTTAGCACTCCCCCTTCAAGATCTCAATAGGGTCAAAAAAACGATCCGCAGGCGTTATGGTCTAGTGATCCGATCGCGTTACGGATCGATTCGGACGAGAGTATTACAGACGACAAAATAGGAGGGCTGATAAACCTGTTTTTCTTAGACGCGGATATGACGGATTTCTCTTGTGATCGTTCGGCAGACTGGGCGATCGTTAGCCCTCAAATGTGGGGATCAGCGCAGATCTAGATTTAGACGGTGGCGTTATGGAAGGATGCCATTTTCTGGATCCAAATTTAAGAGATCACTAGACGGCGAAGGGACAGGTCGATCGGGTAAAATCAGACGCAGCCGTTATGGATTGCCACTGATGCCATATCTACACATGGGCTAAATACGCAGTATGCTATCTAAGCTAACGAGTCACTACGCTAGATGTAGAGTGATGGGTTCTATTCCTAGTTAAGTCATTGTCGTCGTTAAGTCATTGTCGTCCCGAGAGCGTTATTCCCGTGTCGCAACCTACTACTCCATCTAAGACTGCTGTTAATGGCTCATCCAGAAGTTTTGCTGTGGATGGCCACTTACTACGGCTAGTGTCTCGTGCGGGCATCCCCCTGCGAAATCCCAACTTAAGGGCACCACTGGTGCGCGAGGATGGGGAGGGTGCTTTTTTGGAGATGCGAGTGGAGTCGAATGGGGATGGGGAGTTGGGACTCGTGCGGCGGATTGCCATTGAAAGTCTTTCACCGGAAGCTCTTAAAACGGTGCCGATGGCGCTTGAACGGATGGACTGGTCGGCTTGTGTTAATAAAGGGCTGAGCCAAGGATTAGCGGGGGTAGAGGAACGATCGCAACGGCGGTGGCTGACCTCGCTAATGACGTTTCTCAATCCTCGGCAATTGGCGATTCTTTTGTATTGTTATCAACAGTATTGTCATCAGCAAGGCACGTCGGTCTCGGCGCAGGTGATGGTGAATTCCGATGAGTTGCTAATGGCGTTGGGCTATACCCGGACAAAAGACGGTGGATTTGCCTCGAAAGTCCGATCGCAAGTGCATCAAGATCTAGTAGCGCTTCATCGCGTGGAGCTGGTGTACCCAAGGGCAATTATGGTGGGGAAGATGGCGGGGGAAAGTGCGAGTCGGAAGGTGGAGGTGCGATCGGTGTTGAAGATTGTGGATTTTGTCCCAGAACGATCGGCTTCAGGCTTTGATTTGTTTCGGGCAGCGGATATGAGCTTTGAGATGGCGGAGCGTTATACGGTGGAACTAATTTTTCGGCGGGAGGGGGCAACGGGTCGGGTATTGTTTCCCAAAACTGTAGATTTGTCGCAGCGGCTTGGGGGCAATGCTAAAAATGATTATCGAATGCGATTATTAATTTATTTGGCCAGTCGGGTGGCTTGGGGGCTGCTGTCCGATGGGCAATATATGATTTTGTCAAAGCAAGGGTTGTTTAATAATTTGGATTTACTAGGCAGTAATAGTTCCCGGAATAATCAGATTTTTTGGCGAACGATCGAAGGGTTAAAACAAGAAAAATTCATCATGAGTGCCCAGGAGTTACCAGGGAAAAGCAAGATGAATAGTGTGCAGTTTCAGGTTAATCCTGAGCTATGGGGTATGGCGTAGCTAGCTCCGGGCGCGATTTACGCCAACTGAGAAGCCACAACTCGACTCATTTTAAAATCGCTTGCCGAACTGCATCCGGATCCCGAAATCCAACCGCAACTGCAACACCATCTTTCACAAAAAGTGGACGCTTTAATAGCATGGTGTCTTGGGTAAAGGCCGACACCCATTGCTCATCGTCCCACTGATCTTTTTCCTCACTTAACGATCGATAGGATTGTCCAGATGTATTGCGCATCGGCTTGTTCCCTAGGGAGGCAACCCAACTGGCGATCGTTTCCTTGGGAATTTGAATTTCGCGGGAATTGATGAATTCGTGGTCAATATTATTGCCAGTTAGCCAAGTGAGCGCTTTTTTGCAGGTGCCACAATTTGGGATTCCGTAAACTTGAAGACTCATAAAAAATTCATCACGCTGGTTAATTTGGCCCGCTGGTTGTTGATTACCTTAGCATTTTGAGACGACCCACCTGCGGGAAGTTGGGTATCCTAGAGGGAGGAATTGAAAATCACTATACGGATCGTTCAGGGTTGTCGATAGGTATTCAGGCTATGTCGGAAATTTCCCAACTGCTCCAACGCGGTCT
>JAYUEW010000167.1:0-29603 GCA_043739045.1 Synechococcales cyanobacterium | reverse complement strand
GCGATCGAAACACCTGTCACGTCACCATTACCGCCCGTGTCTTTGGGGGAACGAATTTTCACCGCTAATTGTGCGGCTTGTCACATTGGTGGGAATAACATTATTATTGCTGAAAAAAATCTCTCTAAAGATGCGCTAGCAAAATACGAAATGAATTCGATTGCTGCAATTAAAACTCAAGTAACCCTGGGTAAAAATGCGATGCCCGCCTTCGGAGATAATCTTAACTCAGCCGAAATTGAAGCGGTTGCTCGCTATGTTTTAACGCAGTCTCAGCAGGATTGGAAGCGGAGTTCGGTTGGGCTGCAATGAGATTGAATGTTGAATTGAGAATTTGGGATTGTAATTCTTAATTGTGATTAAAAAGAGTGTGACTAAAAAGTCTTGATTAAAAAAGGAACAGATTTGGATGAGTGTTCCTTTTTTTTTGGAATTATTTGATGTGGCTAGGACTATTGGAAGAACCATTTGCGGGATTGATTAGGAAAGGTCAGGTTGCGAGTGGTATGGAAATCTTCTTGGACTTTGTGGGTCAATCGACGTGAGACTTGTCGGACGATTTGTTTTAGGAGCTGTTCGCCTGTTCCGAGTACTAGGTTGGGCGGTAGGGCTTGGATGAACTTAGGAAACTCAATCGATACGGTGAGGTCTAAGTCCCATTGGACTCGGGTTAAGCGATCGGGCGCATTATTGTCAAGATCGGTGCGATCGTGCTCGACTAGTTCCATGGCGGCCTTGAAGTCCACATCATAACCTTGGGACGCATAATTGGGCACTGGAATCGTTTCGATGCGATAGACTCCATTATCTCCGGGCAATAAGTTTAAGCCAATCTTAGGTTCAAGCTCAAAGCCCATCGCCCCATAGCGGCCCACCACCAAGACATAGCCCGTCTCTCCCACAGGTTCTACGGTCATCGGCTCAGCACAGCGGCGAAACCACTCAGAATGCTGATCTAAATACTCCGCCACCAAGGCCGAGGGCGCATACATTTCCATGAAGTCTACGAAATGAGTTTTAAATTGAACGATATCGCTCACAGTGGCCAAGCTCGTAGAAAGTTCATGGGTATGGGGAAACACAGAATTGGTGGGTTGCAGTTGCATGAATGCTCCTTATGACTTGGGATCCACATAGAGCTTTAATCTAGCTTAGGGAAACCGTCCATGGAGTTAGCGAAATCACCGAATCATCGTTCTCCTTTGGCTAATGTATCCTGGAATCGACCGTATTGACACAGGGAAACTAAAAGATGAAAGCATTTGTGGCTGGAGCGACCGGACAAACGGGTCGTCGGATTGTCAAGCAACTCCTAAATCGTGGCATTGAGGTGAGAGCCTTTGTGCGGGATGAGGTGAAAGCTCGGGAAATTTTGCCAGAAGGCGTTGAGATGGTAACGGGCAATGTGTTGCAAGTTCAAACCCTTAAGGATGCGTTGAAGGGCTGTACGGTGGTGTTTTGTGCGACGGGCGCAAAACCTAGCATTGACCCGACGCAGCCCTACTTGGTGGACTTTGAGGGAACTAAGAACTTAGTGAATGCGGCTAAGGCTGAGGGCGTTGAGCAGTTTGTTTTGGTCACGTCGCTTTGTGTGTCGAAGTTGCTCCATCCACTAAATTTATTTTGGGGAATTTTAGTTTGGAAAAAGTGGGCAGAGGAATACCTTCAGCGTAGTGGTTTGAGCTACACGATCGTTCGTCCCGGCGGATTGAAGAATGATGACAATGACGATCGGATTGTGATGAAGGGGATGGATTCAATATTTGATGGCAGTATTCCCCGTGAGAAGGTGGCACAGGTCTGTATTGAGTCTTGTTTTGATGTACAGGCTAAGAATAAGATTCTGGAGATTGTGGCCTCGACTGATGCAGAGCAGAAAAGTATGGCCGATTTATTTGCGGCGATCGCTTAGTTTCCGATCGGCTAGTTTGTGCTGAATTTCAGTGGTTTTGTGCTGAATTTCGATCGGCGCACTCAGACAAGGAAGCGCCATGACTTGAGCGGGAGTTGTGGCGGAGGCGTTAATGTGGGGAAAGACTCGGCCCACAATCTGCAACGCGAGGGTGACGAGTTCTGAGCAAAATAAGGCGGAGAAGTCGGCAGTGTTAAAAATTCCGATTCCAGATCCGATCGCTTGAAGGTAGTCATATCCGACTTGGGATTGCTCAATTTCCCAGAGCCAGCCCTGGAGCTTAACGGTTTCCGCAGAGTTAAGTTCGGGGTTGAGCTTTGACCAACGCACGGGATCTTTGCAGGTTTGTAACCGTTTTTCAAGCCATTGTATTTGTGCGCCTTTACGACATTCTCCGGTGCCGATGCTGGCAAGGCTGGTGTCGATGTGGGATTCAGCAAGCAAAATACAATTACCATCGTCGCGATTATCTTCGACGGACAATACTATTGCGACATGTACGTAATCTGATTTGGTCGCAATTTTGACAATATGAGATGGGAGATCTTGGCCGGAAAACACAATAATGTCGCCGGGCCTGATTTGCAATAACAGTTCAGAGTAAGAAATTGAAGTTTGCATAGATTGCTAATTAGAATAACTTTGAGAATTTGTATTCACATTCGATAGACTTCTTGTCTATGACGACAGTGAAGTAGAAGAATCATCATGTTCTTTGTATCATCTATTGCATACTGAGTATCATTTATTTTATAGAAAATTTGAGGGTCTAGAATTCGGATCCGATATGCATACTCACTCCTCTTCAGCTTAGGAACTGCGATCGGGCTACTGAATTTGAGGCTGAATTTAAGATAGTTCAACAGCAGGTTCATCCATAACAATGGTTCTTGAAGTCAATAAATCATCTACTGTAATGCGCAGAAATCGTTTCTTATCGACCTGGAACCTAACCTTAATCCGATCGCGTCCGGGTTCACCGGGTGGGTCAAGTTCTGCAATGCTACGAGATCCATCTTTGTCATTCAGCGTTTGAACATTGAGTTGATTGGTGGCAAGATTACGAGTGATTAGCCGATCGCCATCGAAATAGACTTCGGTTTGATTATTATTACTTGCAAGTTCACCAATGATTAGTTCAATGCTAGGCTGATTGCTAACAGAGGCGCTGAGAGTTAATTCGACAGGTTTTTCCATGGGGTAAGGTTGACCTGTTTTGATAATCGGATGCCAGTTGTGAGCATTCAATCGACGATCCCAATAGCGAATGCCGTAACCATGATAAAGATAGTCTTTAACCTCAACGCCTTGATCTAATTGCAATGCACCATGGGCGATCGCTTCAAAGGGTTTATCCGATCGAATCTTTGATGGATCAAAATACTTCGCAATCCAAGTCTGCATCGCTGGAATTTGTGATGTACCACCGACCATCAACACGGCTCCAATATCGGTCAATTCAATGCCCTGCCGTTTGGCTTGTTGAATCACTTGATTCATTGACCCATCAAGCCGATCGAAAAATTGTCGTTCTTGTAAGATTTGTTCAAACCGATCGCGGGTTAACTTCAATTCATAGGTTTCAAAATTTTCATCATCAAAGAAGGCCTCTTGAGCTTGAGATTGCAACGATAGATTGATTTTTAAACGCTCTACTAATCGCATTGAAATCGGATTTACCACCAATCCCTGAGTCTCTTTAAAGTAGTCCATTAGCCAATTATCGAGATCTGCGCCCCCGAGGTTTTGGCCTGCTTTTGCAATCACATTGGCGATTTTGAGTTTTTGGCCAGACTGCTGAGCAAAGTCTTTTTGACCCCATTTCAAGATGAATCCACTGGGTTTAATTTGCGAATTCTCTTTCACCTCCGATCGGACTAAAGACAAATCCAGGGTTCCACCCCCAAAATCAATCACCAACAATAATTCCTGATTCACTAATCCATAGCCCAGCGCCGCCGCCGTGGGTTCATCCAGTAATCGCACTTGATTGATTCCAATGGTTTGACACACTTGCCCTAGCCACAACCGATAGGCTTCAAAACTATCGACCGGGACGGTAAACACAACCGAATCCAAAATTCCCGGATCAGCCTGTCTTGCCTGGGTTATCACCTGTTCCAAATACCAACTGCCAATTTGCTCAGGTCCGATCGTAATCCCATCCAATTCTGGCTGAAATCCCTGAACCGCCGTCCCAATACCCCGCTTAAAATTCCGAAAAAATCTCGCATTCGTCGCCGTATCCAAAGCCCGATCGCGCACTGTTTGGCCGACAACTGTTTGCCCCGTTGCTCCATCTTCGACATATAGCAAGCTGGGAATCAAGGGTGGATTTTGGGCAATTTTTTGAGAAAGCGTCGGAATAGTCAGCGTTTCGGCCTTCCCTGTTGCCGCATTCCACCGCGCTACCACCGTATTACTCGTGCCAAAGTCGATCGAATAGGTCATCAGAATGTCACTGTAAAAATAAAAAATAAAAGGTGCTTCTATTTTACCGCTGATTATTTTATTGCGATTTAGAAATGTTAAGATAGGTGAACGATTGTTGCTTCACCTAGGCGGATTGAGGATTGAGATGGTTAAGTTCCAGATAGAAAAGCCTGGTGTTGCGGTGGCGTTGACGCTGATTGGGATTTGGGCGAGTAGTACTTTTTTGCTATTCGAGTTGGATTTGGCTCAGTTACCGAGTTGGGTCAAGTTTGTTGGCTTTGCTTGGCAAATGTTTTTGTATACGGGATTGTTTGTGACGGCGCATGATGCGATGCATGGATCGATCGCCCCCAATAATCCCAAAATCAATGATGCGATCGGACATTTTGTATTGTTTGTTTATGCCATGTTTCCGTTTGGCAAAATGCGCTCAATGCACAATCTTCACCATGATATTCCAGGACGAGAGGGGGATCCCGACTACCACAATGGCAAGCGCAAGAATTTCTTTGCTTGGTATTGGAACTTTATGCAGAACTATTGGAGTTGGATTCGCATTGGGCTATTGATTTCGACATTTCATGTAATTCACCAATTCTTGCAGGTTCCTGAAATAAATCTGTCCTGGTTTTGGGTGTTTCCCTCGGTAATGAGTTCATTTCAACTCTTTTTATTTGGTACTTTTTTGCCCCATACTGAACCTGAAGGCGGCTATGTGAATGAATGCCGAGCCACAAGTACACCGTTCTCTGAATTTTGGTCATTCATTAGTTGCTACCATTTTGGGTATCACGAAGAACATCATGATTTACCGCATTTAGCTTGGTGGCAATTGCCCGCTGCAAGGCGATCGAGAATAGTGAATTAAAGAATAAATTCTTTGTTCGGCAGTTTGGGACACGATATGGAAAATCATGTCCCTGGTGATCTCTAATCCATCGATCGGCTAGGGTTACGGGCTTCGACTATCGCTCTTTTATCTACCATTGTGATCATTGCAGGTAAATCAGCCGAGGCTTTGGATTCTAATTCTAATTCTTCAATGACTTGTGGATAGGTTTTCCCTTCTGTCATTTGATAGGCAATCTCTTCGACTTCGGCCCAAGTAATTTGGCTTTCAAGATATGCCTTCGTCATGATATTCAAGACGTTTTCCCATTGGTTCCCCTCGGCCTTTAGCAACATCGTATGGGGAATATCCAAATCCCGATCGAAACAGTAATACCAACTTAAGGGTTGATTCTCAACAATGTTTTCAAAGAATTCTTGGTGATCATTGTTATTGACGGCAATATCACAGCCCGTCGAAAGAATAAATATTGGCGGAGTGGGTTCATTTTTCGATCGCTCTAGTACTTCTTCACCGATTGTCAAAAATACCTTTAGTGCCTGAGTTTGGAATCCGTTGTAGCCGGGATAGGCCGGGTTCGGTTCACTGAGCCAAGTGCGGTAGCTCTGAGATTTATTGATAATTAGATCTAATACAAATCGACTATTTCCGAAGTATGGTGCATAAAGAATTCCCCGATCGCACTGACTTGCCTTTTCGATCGCCAACCACCCTGCTAAGGATGCGCCACCCGACAATCCACCGAGTGTGATTTGAGCGGTCGAGTCTACGGCCTGGGCTTGCTTAAACCATTCTAATGCAAAGTCCTTGTAGGGTTGAGCGTCGGTGGGCAACGGAGTCGGGTTGGTTGCGGAAAACTCCCCACTACGACCGTGACCCGGCATCAACGGCACCATGACGCTGTAACCGGATTGGTATAGCAACTGTGCGATCGGCCCAAACTGATAAGGTGCGGCGGTGAATCCATGGAACAATAGCGCAACTTTCCCCGTGGGCTGCGGCTGAAGCAGAAGAATCGATCGGCAGAGCGGATTTTTGATGCCTTCAAGATCTTCTTTAATTTTAGTCTGTTGAACAAGAATTATATTCACAGTAATAGAGTTTGGTGAAAGGGTTAGATGTGACAGTATTACTAATTGTAGAAAAATTTGTAGAAAAAATTACGTCAGATAAAATATTGATTCCTGGTGTTTTTTAAGGGTAACCAAAAACATAATCGGAGTCTTTTATCGCAATATTTTCCTGAATTTATTTAGGAACTTCAACGATGAGACATGATCCCTACATCCAAATGATTTCCGATTCCTTATGTCCTTTAAACAATTCGCGTCCTAACCAATTATACAGAGCCTTACTTAAGATTTTGTGACTCCTCTTACTTTTGAGAGGTTTGATTATCTAAGGATTTACCTAATCTTTAAGAGGGAACAGCAGTTTTTATATTTCGATCACCATCTACTCACTACATCAAGGAGATCTAAACCTATGCCTGTACAATTAGAAAACAACAAACGGACTGCAATTGCTGGTAAATTAGCTGAAATGAAGGCTTTTCAGAACTTAATAATTGCCAATGAGGAAATTTTAATTCAAGCCTGTTCCGATCGAGAGCTATCAAATCGGCTCGAAGACTTCATTCGTGATGATCGTAAAAACTTAGGCATCATTGATACTGTCATTGTTCAATATGGCGTTAAAGCTGAACCTAGCCCAAAGGTGCAGAAAGAAATTGAAATGATGGGCGAAATGATGCAAGCTTCAGAACTAACATTGTTTGAAAAGGTGGCGAAGCAAGAACTACTCAAGCATAGCCAAGCGATGTCAGGGATTTTGATTCACAAAGCGGCTCAGGTTGTAGGTGCGGACATTGAAGTAGCGATCGCGCCGCTCAATACCGTTAATTTTGAAAACCGCGCTCATCAAGAGCAACTCAAAGGCATGATGGAATCATTAAGTACCATAGAACTAACAGGTCAGTCAGCCGATCAGGGTCTTTGGGCAAGGGTTCAAGATAGCATGGCCGCATTGACGGGTATAGCAGGAAGCATTATCAGCCGCAGTGATGATGAAGTCAGTATTCAAGATGTCATCCGTATGGACCATTTGAAGGTAAAGACTTTATTTGGACAGATTCAAGATAGTGAAGATCCTCAGAAGCTAGAAGAGTATTTTGGTCAAATTTATCAAGATTTGTCTACTCATGCTGAAGCAGAGGAGCAAGTTCTCTATCCGGCAATCCGTCCTCACTACAATGACACTCAGAAGTTGTATGAGGAGCAGGCAGAAATGAAGCAAATGCTAGACCAGATAAAAGCGATGAATCCTACCAATACGGTTGAATTTAAGTCAGCTGTAGCCCGTGTTATGTCGGCTGCTAACGCTCACATGGACGATGAAGAAAGAAACGTATTTGACTATATCAAAGATACTTTTGGAGACGAACAGCAGAAGCAGTTAGCGACAGACTTCAAAACAGCTAAAAGTAGGCTCCAAGATAAACGTGTACTAAGCACTTCATCCAAGTAGAGTTCAGTCAATTCTATTTTGAAGGGTAGGAATATTCTAGGAACCTCATTGTTTGAGGTTCTAAAGAAAACTTACCCTTCATCATCGTATGTCTTACAGCACCAGAATGATTCTGGTGCTGCATTTGATTACTATTTTTCCTAGCCATACAAGTAAATAGCTTCTACTTAAATTAGAAAACTGTTCCCCAATTAGAAAGTAATTATGAAAGCAACGGTATTTTACGCTCAGGGTGATGTGCGGGTCGAAAGCGTTCCCGATCCACAAATTAATCGCCCTACAGATGCGATCGTACGAATTACTCACGCCTGTATCTGTGGATCAGACCTATGGTTTTACCAAGGTAAGGATCAATGGCAACCCGGCTGGCGCACGGGCCATGAATGGATGGGCGTGATTGAAGACGTTGGGTCAGCGGTGCGAAAGTTCAAAAAGGGCGATCGAGTGTTATCGCCGTTCTCTTTTTCCGATGGAGAGTGTGAGTTTTGCAAGAAAAGTCTGCAAACCTCTTGTCTACAAGGAGGATTTTGGGGTGGTTTAAATGAAGGTGGCCAAGCAGAAGCCATTACAGCCCGGTTTGCTGATGCCACACTAATAAAAATCCCGGACGAAGTTGCTAACGATGATGGAATGCTAACTAAAATTCTGCCTCTCACTGATGTTATGGCCACTGGCCATCATGCCGCTATCTCAGCGGGCGTAAAAGTGGGCAGTACTGTTGCAGTGATTGGCGATGGAGCCGTGGGATTATGTGGTGTCTTAGCCGCTAAACGCCTGGGTGCAGAGCGAATTATTATCATGGGTCGGCATGAAAACCGATTGGCGATCGCGCGTAAATTTGGTGCTACAGATGTGGTGAGCAGTCGTGATGAACCAGCCATTCAGGCGGTGCAAGAACTAACTAAAGGCGGTGCGGAATCCGTACTGGAATGTGTTGGGACAGAATCTTCTATGCAGACGGCAATTGGCATTACTCGACCGGGTGGCACAATAGGTTACGTTGGGGTGCCCCATGGGAATGGCACGATTAACTTGAGCCGGATGTTTCGCTCTAATTTGGCCTTATGCGGCGGTGTTGCACCATCACGGGCTTATATTCCAGAGCTTTTAAGCGATGTGATTGCCCTAAAAATTGACCCATCACCAGTACTCGATATGGTAGTGGACTTAGATGGCGTTCCTGCGGGTTACAAAGCCATGAACGATCGATCTGCGATTAAAGTAATGGTGAAACTTTCTAGCGGTTAATTGAGAAATCTATGGCTAATTCATTTCGCACTTAGGAGGAATTATGGCTATGGAATCGGTCTTTTGCTGGACATCCGTTAAATCCTCCAATAAATCCTCGCAAGCTTCTACTATACTAATAGGCTGGAACGCGCATCGATAGAGAAGTTAGAGGACAAATTTCATGGCATCCATTCGGGAACTGCACAATCAATTGGTCACAAAAGAACGATCGGCGGTGGAAATTACCCAAGCCTATCTCGATCGCATCCAAGCGGTTGATGACCAAGTTAATAGCTTCCTGTTGGTCACAGCAGATCATGCGATCGCGCAAGCCAAAGCCGTGGATGCCAAAATTGCAGCAGGTGAACAAATTGGGATGCTGGCCGGGATTCCGATCGCCGTCAAAGACAATATCTGTACCCAAAATATCCGCACTACCTGCGCCTCTAGAATTCTCGAAAATTTTATCCCGCCCTACGAATCTACCGTCAGCCAAAAGCTCATCGATGCAGGCATGGTGACGATCGGCAAAACTAACATGGACGAGTTTGCCATGGGCGGCTCCACCGAAACTTCCGCGTTTAAAAAGACCGCTAACCCTTGGAACCTCGAATGTGTTCCTGGCGGCTCCTCCGGCGGATCAGCCGCAGCAGTTTCAGCAGGCGAAGCTCCCGTTTCCTTAGGTTCCGATACTGGCGGATCCATTCGTCAACCTGCTGCATTCTGCGGGATCGTTGGAATGAAGCCAACCTATGGCTTGGTGTCTCGCTATGGTTTGGTGGCCTTTGCTTCATCTTTGGATCAGATTGGGCCATTCTCGACGACGGTGGAAGATAGTGCCGTGGTGTTGAGGGCGATCGCAGGCTATGACGCAAAAGATTCGACAAGTTTGAACGTAGATGTGCCCGACTACACCCAATATCTGAAGACAGATTTAAAGGGTAAAAAAGTTGGCGTTATCAAGGAAACCTTTGGCGAAGGACTCGATCCAGAAGTGGCTGCGGCAACTCAGACGGCCATTGAAAAAATGAAGGAACTCGGTGCCGAAATCATCGACATTTCCTGTCCTCGTTTCCGCTATGGCATCAGCGCTTACTACATCATTGCCCCCTGTGAAGCCTCAGCCAACCTAGCGCGTTATGACGGTGTTCGTTATGGTCGTCGGGTAGAAGATGCGGAGAATTTGTTGGATATGTACAAACGCACGCGAGCAGAAGGCTTTGGGGCTGAAGTGAAGCGGCGGATTATGATCGGAACCTATGCGTTGTCAGCGGGTTATTACGATGCTTACTATCTGAAAGCACAAAAGGTTCGGACATTGATCAAACAAGACTTTGAAGCGGCATTTGAAAAAGTTGATGTTTTAGTCTCGCCAACTTCCCCTACAACGGCATTCAAATTAGGTTCAAAACTAGCTGATCCGTTGAGTATGTATCTAGATGATTTGATGACGATTCCAGTTAATATGGCGGGATTACCCGGCTTGAGTTTGCCCTGTGGTATGGATTCATCGGGAATGCCGATCGGACTTCAGATCATTGGTAATGTATTGCGGGAAGATCAAGTTTTTCACGCAGCATATGCTTATGAGCAAGCGACGAAATGGCATGATAATGTCGCGAAGTTGTAGAAATTTAGTTCATTGAACTGTATTTTCGCGAATTTATTAGTTTCTTTTTCCCGCGATCGAAGCTGAAATCGATCGCGAGAAGTAAAGAATTATGCCGACAAATTAGTAGACTCACTCCCCATGGGTGAAACAAAACCTCGTAATGCGGTGATTTGCTCCGAGTGATTAAGTGCCTGCAACTGGGTTAAACACTGAGCAGTATTTGGTTCCATGGCGTAGTTTTCCGGCATGGGAACGATTTCAGTACGGTCCATACCCTGAGCTAGGAGATACCAAAAGAGTAGCTTAGTGGTATCGCTCAAGGATCCGTACTCCTGACTGATCGGACCGTCTTTGCGATCGATGATGTCCCGTTGTACTTGAAGCTGCTCTTCGTGGCTCATGGTTAGAACCTGCTGAAAAATGCCTTCAGCAATTGCTGGGGAAGCGGTACTTGCACCTGGTGCAGCCGGGGTGATAGATTGTCCAACTTCTTTGTAGACATACCAGAGCATGGCCAACTTTTGATCAGTTGATAGGAACTCAAAGCTGGAAACAATTTGGGTGGTGGAGTCAGAAGTAATAGTACTCAAAGCAAACCTCTTTTTAATTTATCTAATCTCAATGAGATTAGGCAAATAAAGACTAAAACAAAACTCACTTTAGAGAGACTTTGAAAACTCTATAAAGAGTAGAAATTTACTATAACTTTATAGCTACAATAGGGTGTTACGATTGTAATAGAATTACAAATATCCTATCAATTTAAATAAAATAATATTGTAAAATCCCATGAAAACAGACTTTGAGGCCAATCAAGATCTACTAAATCAAGATCTATTAAATATTGAAGATATTCACTCCCCGACAATCTGTAATTACTTCCTTAGGCTAAATGAAAACAATTTCGAGGAATTTGCAGCATTGTTTTCGCCGGATGGCGTACTTTTGCCACCGTTTGAATCGGCGATCGTTGGAAGAGATGCAATTTCTAAATATCTCCAAACCACAGGAATCGATGTAAAAGCTTGCCCTCAGTGCGGTACCGTACAACCGGGGAACGATGGCATAACTGTTTATCAAATTAGTGGGAATGTGAAAACCAGCTATTTCACGGTCAATGTGATTTGGACTATTGAACTAAATGCTGAAGAGCAAATTGTTTCTGCCAAAATCAAGCTACTCGCTACCCTCCAAGATCTACTTCACTTAAAGGGCGATTAAGTATTCATTAAAGAACTCCACAGATAATATGCTTAACTCAAGGAGAACAAGGATTGGAGGGCGTTTATTCTCTCCATTAAGGTATCTTTTAGTTCTACTGGAAAATACGAATAACAAATGCTAACTCGCTTTTTCTGGTGCTAATTTGCGATAAATGCAAACCGGAACTCGTTTGTAGGCAGGGGTTCCCGATCGACGATCGATTCTGGCCTTAAAAATAGCATTCACTTCTGGGTAAAACATCAAAGCCGCACCCGATCGGACCGCGCCGTAGATAGCTTCAACCTGTTCCATTTTTCCTGCATCTCCCTGCACAGTTACCAAATCATGCTCCGCCACTCCGATTTTCATCGCATCTATACGATTGAGCAAAATACAATTACGGTGGGGCATCCCTCGATATTTGTCACCGGGTTGGTAGACCACGGTATTGTGTTGGGAATAGCTTCTTCCCGTCATCAGCGCCAGCACAATAGTCTCGGTGCCGTCCGGAATTCCGAAAGTTTCGGGCAGGGGCAACGTTAGATCAGGAATCGGCGTGATCATCATCAGCGCTTTGCCAGATGGCCGGGGGAATTTAGGTTGGTCCAGAATACGTCCGCCAATGGTGAATTCTTGCTCCGTTTGGTCGATCGTCGCTATTTTTTCATAGCCCGGAATCGTTTGAGCAATTAACTGTCGGATATATTGGGGATTTTGAAGCCTGCGCCAATCTATGGGATCGTCACCATGGAGTCGATAGGCTAACTCAGCTAAGAAGCTCACCTCTGGCATCAAATCAGCCTTCTTGAGGTGAGTATGACCCACATCATTAAGCCGGACAAAGTTATTACCCGCCTCGACTGTCGTTCGGTGAGGATTTTCAAATCGATTTAGGACGGGCAAAATTAGGGTGTTCTTCTTAGCTAAACCGTGGAAGTGTCCGAGATTTGGTTTAGTGGCCATGTAGATGATCGTCTCGATTTGATTCAGCGCACGTTTTGCCTGGGTTGAGTCTGGATTGGCCGCGTATAGATTGCCGCCCAAACACAGTAGAGAATCGACTTTTCCTTCATCTGCGGCTTCAATTAGCGATCGGGTATCATACCCCTGCACCCGACTAAGCGGACGCTTCAGTAATGCTTCCAAAGCCTGCTGAATTTCCTGTTTCAAATGTACAGTGACCCCCATGGAGCCAAAGCCCTGGACATTTGAATGGCCGCGAATAGGCATCACTCCAGCCCCAGGCTTGCCAATGTTACCCGTCATTAGGGCCGTGTTGCAGATGCTGTAAACGTTATCGACCCCATTTCCATGCTGGGTAATTCCCATGGCCCAAGCAAATACAACCTTAGGGGCAGATCCAATCTCTAGGGCCACCGCCTCAATCTCAGCCTGAGAAACACCGCAGGTATCGGTAATAGTTTCCCAAGTCGTTGCCTGGGCCTGCTCTATTACCGCTTCCCAATCTTCTGTATGGGCCTGTAAATAGTGCAATCGGACTAAATTATGTTCGATTAATGCTTTTTGAATGCCAATGAATAGCGCTACATCGCTCCCTGGAATTGGCTGAAGGTAAAAATTAGAGATCTCCGAACCCGTGAATAGTGATTTGATTGGAAAAGAAGGTGAGCCAAACTTAACTAACCCGATTTCCATGATTGGATTAATGACGATGACTTTTTTGCCTTTTTCCCGCAGCTTAATCAGTTCATTCATCAAACGCGGTTGATTATAAGAACAGTTAGAACCGACCAAAACCACGCAGTCTGTTTCCTTCAAGTTCTCTAGACTCACCACTGATGTTTGGGTACCCAATACATTCTTTAGGGCTGTAGTCGAAGGGGCATGGCACATATCAGAGCAGTCGGCCAAGTTGTTGGAGCCTAAGGCCCGGATCATTAGTTGGAGTAGATAAGCAGCCTCATTGGACGATCGCCCAGAACTATAGGATGCCACGCGTTCCGGTACCTTTTGGAATGCCTCGACCGCAATCTCCAAAGCCTCTACCCAGGAAATCCGCTCATAATATGAACTCCCCTCCCGCAGTAAGACGGGATAGCTCAATCGTCCAAGGCGATCGGCTTCCATCGAACTAAGCTTTTGTAGTCCTTGAATACTAAATCGCTCAAAGAAACCAAGTTCAATAGGAGGCTGTAGTTCAGCAGAGATTGCTTCTACGCTTTTCATACAGCGCTGTACAACTTCTCCGACTTCATTCGTAAAGCCACCCTTCTGTCCACCAGTGCCCCAGGAGCAGGAAAGGCAAGCGCTATGGTGATTTAAAACTTTCCACAGCGCTGGACCTTCTGGTGAAAGCGTATGTTCTGCCCAATACTGAATCACGGGGAGACCGCCGCCGATCGCAGGTGTAGCTGCGTTGGTTTCATTAAACGGGGGAATTGGTCGATCGGGGTATTTCTTCGGATGGTCACTCACGGTACAGCCTCCAATTGAATTGATCAAAACTGGACAGGTCAGACTACACCTTCATAGCCTGCCTCGATTGAGTCATGGCGGTTTCCACAGGCGCTTTGAGCATCGCTGGATCGATCTTCACGCCTAGGGCCGCTGCCACTTTCTGTCCCAGATCAGGATCGGCTCGGAAGAATTGACAAAGTTGCCGCATCTGCACCTCCCGATTAACGTGAATCAACCCGGTGGCAGTGGTGGTCAGATTTTCGACTAGGCGCGCTTTGGCATCTGGCTTCATCAAACGGTAAAGATCCCCGGCTTGGGAAAAATCGTCATTGCCTTCTCGGTGATCGTAGCGATCGACGGATACATCCCCGATCGGCAGCGCTGGCTCTGCATAGGCTGGATTCTGCTTGGGCATAGCCATATCACTGTTGGGTTCGTAATTGGGGCCGCTCCCGCCATTATCACCGCCTGCCATCAACCCATCCCGCTCATAGTGCATAAAAGGACATTTAGGGGCATTAACGGGGAGTTGTTGATAGTTCACGCCAAGTCGATATCGATGAGCCTCAGCATAAGACATGACCCTCGCTATCAGCACCTTATCCGGTGAGAAGCCAATCCCCGGCACAATGGCACTGGGCGAAAATGCCGCCTGTTCAATTTCAGCAAAGTGGTTTTGAGGATTGCGGTTGAGTTCAATTGTCCCAACTTCAATCAGGGGATAATCGGCATGTTTCCAGACCTTGGTCAGGTCAAACGGATTATCAGGGTGCTTCTCGGCTTGCTCCTCACTCATTACCTGAATGCAAAACTTCCAGCGAGGATAATCGCCTTTCTCAATAGACTCAAATAAATCCCGTGTGGCGTGGTCCGGATCTTTGCCCTTGATAACTGCCGATTCATCCTCCATCAGATTCTGAATTCCTTGCTGGGTGATAAAGTGAAACTTTACCCAAGTTAGTTCATTATCATTATTAATGAAGCTATAGGTGTGGCTACCGAAACCATGCATATGTCGAAAGCTTTTGGGAATGCCACGATCGGAATATAGAATCAACACCTGATGAATAGACTCCGGACTAAGCGACCAGAAATCCCAACGCGGTAACGCTCCTTTTAAGTTGTTGGCGGGACAGCGTTTCTGAGTATGGATAAAGTCAGGAAACTTGATTGCATCCCGAACAAAGAAAACGGGCGTGTTGTTGCCCACCATATCCCAGTTGCCTTCTTCGGTGTAGAACTTAAGAGAGAATCCACGGGGATCTCGCTCCGCATCAGCCGATCCTTTCTCACCCCCTACGGTGGAAAATCGACCAACGATCGGGGTCTGTTTGCCGACTTCTGAAAAGAGTGCAGCCTTTGTATACCGTGTAATATCTTGAGTCACGGTAAAAGTGCCGAAAGCACCCGAGCCTTTGGCGTGAACAACGCGTTCAGGAATTCTTTCTTGGTTAAAGTGACCTAGTTTTTCTTGAAGGACATAATCGTAACTTACGACCGGGCCGCGAGCACCAGCAGTCATAGAATTCTGGTTGTCGGCGATGGGAGTGCCATCGGCAGTAGTCAGTTGATTTTCTATTTTATCAGTCATCGCTGAAACTCCTAAAGTAGTGGTCTGTAAGAAAATTAAGGGAAATCGAAAAAATGCCATACAAAAGAAGCGGCCTGCATACTTCAGGTCTCACCAAATACATAAGCAGGAGAATTCAGTTAAAACTTGCAAGTATTGCCCATTTTTTGAGCAACAATGAACTAAAGCTTTGCTCCTGCATTGCTACTTGTAAGAGCAAAACCTAGAGATCCCCCAACTCCCCTTAGAGAGGGGAACTAAGGGCAAAGCCTGATTGAAGGGCGTAGGAACTGGGGGAACCAGCTATTTGGGTATTAACAAAAGGCATTTTCATACAGCCAAGTTATCCTCGTTAGATAATTTACTGCTCGTTAGAATACATCCGTGAATCCCGCCCTGCAATCGATCGAGGGGTGCGAGCGCCAGCGGCTGAACCCGCTAATGCAGCAGCTAACCCCAGCAAAGAGCCTAATGCAAAAGACCAGCCAGCTTTAGATACATTGCTAGCGATGTCACGAGTTTGTTGCGCGGTCACATTCGGCGTATTAGCCGGAACATTCACTCCATTTGGCTGCGTATTAGCCGGAACATTCACTCCATTTTGTTGGGCTTGGTTAATTATTTCTCCCGCATTAGCGCCCACGACTCCAAACGCACCGGATACACCGTTCGATAATAGCCAAGCGCTAACAGCTAAAGTCGTTGCCCAAAGAATTGCCCCATTGAATAGTGCCGTACTCCGATTCATGGGACCACAAGTGCGGGTTGTCATCCACCCACCGATGAATAATGAAATTAACAAGCTGATAATGGACCAGACCCCAACGGCTGTGCCCGCACCCCCTATATCAGAACGAGGGGATCCGGAGCCTGCAATGTTGTTGGAAGCGATCGATGCACCGATCGCACTTAATACCAATTGCGTACTCAAGGCGATCGCGAGTCCAGCAAAGATTGGCCCCCAGCGTACACGATCGTGGTAATCCGACGACACTACGGTTGCAGTGCGGTCACTCATCGTAGAAATTGGTCGGTCAGTATAAGTCATGATTTAATACTCCTAGCATTTAGAACGAGACTGGGTCTGAAAAGCGTAGGCGACATCTAGTCGGTGTTAGGTCATCAGCAAGATCTTACAGGTCAGGTTTTTTAAGAGTCACTTTTAGGGTTTTGTACTTGCTTGCTAGTTGGCTACTTGACCTTAAACTTGCTGCTACAGACTAGAGAGAAGTTAACATACTGCTTTTTGGATAACAGTTCAGACACCATAGCAAATAGCTGTAAATGAAATATTCACTCAAAAGGGATAAGTGCTTCAACTCCAAAGTAATACCTAGTAATACCTATTCAGTCAAACAGGTCTTATTACGATCGAGACCCTAAGAGTCGAGAGAGTTCAATATGAAATGCCGTACCATGTCCCAATTCTGAGCGACAGAATAAATTGCCAGCGTGTTTTTCCTTAATCACTTGATAGCTAATTGATAATCCTAAACCTGTCCCTTTGCCCACAGGTTTAGTGGTGAAAAATGGATCGAAAAGACGACCTTGAATCTCTTCAGGAATACCTGGGCCATTATCCTGAATAACAATCAGCACCTTGTCTTCATCTGTCAAAGTCGTCGTTATTTTGATCTGAGCCAATTTTTCCCTGTCTTTTTGACTTGTCCGTTTAGTATCCCATTCATCAAGTGCATCGATCGCATTACTAATCAAATTCATAAATACTTGATTTAGCTGTCCGGCATAACACTCGATTTCAGGTAAGTCACCATAGTCTTTAATTATTTCAATTTCAGGGCGAGCGCTTGTTGCCTTGATTCGATGTCTCAGAATAAGCAATGTACTATCAATCCCCTCATGAATATCAATAATTTTATATTCTGATTCATCTAGGCGTGAAAAGACTCTCAAAGATTTAACAATCTCTAGAATACGATCGGTACCAACTTTCATCGAAGCGATCGTTTGCCTTAAATCCTTCATTATGAATTCACAATCAATTTCCTCCTTAAATTGATCAATATCAGAATTAGCGTCGGGATATTTTTTCTGATATAGTGCAATCAAATCCAATAGGGTATCCGTATATTCCTGTGCGAATTGTAGATTGCCATGAATGAAACCCACAGGATTATTGATTTCATGGGCTACTCCAGCAACCATTTGTCCTAATCCAGACATCTTTTCAGTTTGGACTAGTTGTGCCTGTGTGTTTTGTAGATCCCTTAATGTTTGTTGTAAACGGTTAGACTGGGATTCTGCAATCCTAGCAAGATTTTCTTTAATGACTAAAGCATCTTTGAGCTGATTTTTTTGTTGATTGAGATCCTCCAACAGTTTCTTGCTTTCATTTAATGATGAGTTACTAGCTTGAAGAAGAAAGATAAAATCAACAACTGGATCATGAATTGCAAAGTCTTTTAACTTAATTCCCAACGAATTAAGATTTGCGCTGTCAGTAACCCAAGGCGACCCTAGAAAAAAAATTAAATCGTCTGATTCAGAATAACTCATCTGGCCCTTGAGACACATCCCATTATGTTGCGCCTCAAGCACAAATACAGACTTCATGCGCTTTTTAATGGAATCAAAAGTGAAGTCTATTTTAGGCCGAGAAATCTGAAAGTATTGATCAAGATGGCTGCCAACTAATGTACCAAAACATATCCGTTGTAATACATCACCTGCTTGAACAATACGGAGTTCACGATCGACAACAAAATGAAATGGAAATATAGTTGTCAACATTTCAGGAGACACCGTAAAAGAAGAATTAATACAATGGGTTGGTAACATAGGATTACAGGGATAACTAAGACGATAAAGTGCTTATTACGTATTAAATTGCATTTATATATAGACTTTCGGAAATCAACTTTGCCCATCAAAAAATCGCAATTTTTAGCGACTAGGAACGCATTAGACTATCTTTCTTTGTATTTTATTGTGAATTCGTCATGTTCTGCACCATCGTCTCGACTCTGAGTTTGAGCAATTTCAATGTCCGTGTCAAACCGATCGCCCAACCCCTTCACCAAGCCTAAAATCATAGGAGCTAATCCCTCGCGTTCTGAGTGATATTCTAAAGTTAATTCATTTTCAGTCTCACCTTCATAACTTTCAAATGAAGGTGGCTTCAATTTAGGAAAGGTAACCCCAACTCGGGCATGAAGGTTATCTAAATTTCCCAAAAATTCTGGCAAATTATCGCCATTCATATCCATCAATTCGCCATAGCCTTCAGTCGCTGTAAACTGAACCCAAAATTCACCAAATGCCTGCATAATTTGTGAAGATGAAAGGCCGAGCACTTGGCTTCCAGCTTTAACTAAGCGATGGGTGACATCATCGGGATAGCCTTCCATACTAAGAAATGTATCATTCTCAACGGCAGCTAGTTGACGAATTTCTTGCCATGTTCCTTCGCCAAATTGACTCCGAACCATATCTGCGATCGCCTTATTAACAAGTCCGTACATTAACTTACTCCCTAGGACAGCTATTTTAGAGGGTTGGCATTAACTCTTCTTGGCTAAATTATAACAGATAAATAATTCAAGATATTACTTAAGCGCATGAAAATAAGCGCATGAAAAGTTAACCAATTTTATCTGCTTAGGACTATAATGCAATGTGAGTTGGTGCCAAAATCCAAGACAGCTAAAACTCCTAACCAGCGATAATCACACCGATTGGCTACCACTGAAAAAGATGCAAGTATCTGCCCATTCGATAGTCCAAAATGTCGATTGCTTCGTTAATGTCTTAGTTTTATTACTGCACTGCAGAAAGAAACTAGTGTGGTTCCATGGAACTCTTTACATGGGACAATCGTCATTTATGCACAAGGTCTTAAAATAACCGTTCCCCCTGAATGAGGCATTTCGAGTTATGCAATTTAATCATCATAATCAAACTAGCAATCAAACCAGTAATCAAACCAGCCATCAAATCAGTACAATGCAATTCAAACCGATCGGGCGATGGCTTTTGGGAATCACGATGCTGGGCTTGGTTAGTCTCACGGGAATAGCTCCGGTCAAGGCAGATTCGGGATTATTTAACAGTCCTGTGGATCAGCTTCCAGTCGCGACCCGCACAACATTACGATCGGGATCGGCAGTTGTAACAGGCGAAAAAGGTAACTATGTGGCGCAGGTTTTGGTGACAGGCTCGATGGATACAGCTTGGTCGGTGTTAACAGATTATGACAATGCTGCGCGTTTTCTGCCTAATGTTGAGAGTAATAAAATAGTGGAGACGCGGAAAGACTCGAAAATTGTCGAGCAGGTGAGTTCTCAACAGGTATTTTTCTTCACGGTTAAGTCTAGGGTGAAGCTAGTTTTGACAGAATCAAACCGTCAGCGTGTGGATTTCAAATTGCAAGATAGCGATCAGTTACAAAGTATGACAGGCTATTGGAAAATTGAACCGATCGCCCCCTATCAAGGTGCATCTCCAACGCAGGTTTTGATTACTCAGGTAGTAGAATCTCAGCCAAAATCTGGAGTACCACAAGGTACATTTTACGATATTTTTAAAAATACTTTATCTAAAACAATGTCGGCGCTAGGTCGTGAAATGACGACGCGTGAGGCTGCAAAATCTAAATAGAAGTGAAGCAAATTCCGATCCCCCTAATCCAATTGTGAAGGGGGAACCGGAAATAAATATACTATTAAAGTTACCTCTTTTTCTCATATGAAAGATTTCTTACAATCTCCAAATGCAGTACGACCTAAAGTAGTTTTTTTTGATGCGGTGGGAACGTTGTTTGGTGTGGTGGGTTCAGTGGGGCTTCAGTATGCAACGATCGCAAAACGCCACGGGGTAATTGCAACGGCAGATAATTTAGACAAATCATTCTATGCGGCATTCAAACGATCGGGTTCTCCAGCCTTTCCGGGTGCCGCAGCAGTCGATATTCCCAGCCTTGAGTATGAATGGTGGAAAGAGATTACACGGGCTAGTTTTGAGGGTGCGCAAATGTTTGCTGACTTTGATGCATTTTTTGCGGATTTGTTCGCTTATTTTGCTAGTGGTGAGCCGTGGGCTATTTATCCAGAAACACTTCAAACCTTAGATTTTTTTCGCGAATCTGGAATTCCGATCGGAATTATCTCGAACTTTGATTCACGGCTTTATTCCGTATTACGATCGCTTTCATTGGATCATTATTTTCAATCTGTAACCATTTCAACTGAAGTGGGTGCCGCAAAACCGAATGGCAAAATCTTTACGATCGCCTTAGCAAAACACAACTGTATGGCTGGTGAGGCTTGGCATGTGGGCGATAGTCTAAAGGAAGATTATGAAGCAGCAACCGCAATGGGACTGCGGGGAATTTTGGTCGATCGGAATGCACCAGAAGGCTAGAGTTGAAGCCTTGATGATTTCTAGACAAAGCGATCGTACCGCTGAGAATTTGTGCTAAACTACCACATGAACGAGTTGGGCATGTAGCTCAGGGGATAGAGCATCAGGTTCCGGTCCTGAGGGTCGCAGGTTCGATTCCTGCCATGCTCGTTCGACAAAGCCTCCAGAGATTACCCAATCTTTGGAGGCTTTATAATTGGAAATGCTTAACCAACACCAAAATAAGTCACTTGCGACCCTGACCCACTTGCTCGACAATATAAGGCGGCACCTTTCGAGAAAACGGTTTGGCAGACAAATGAGAAAATTGATACAGGGATTGCGTGAGTTTCAGTCCAACTACTTCATTAGCAACCAAGATCTGTTTGAACAACTCGCCGAAGGTCAAACCCCTGCTGTTCTCTTCATTACCTGCTCAGATTCACGCATCGTCCCTAGCCGCATGGTTAACGCAGATCCGGGAGATCTGTTTGTCATCCGCAACGCAGGTAATATTATTCCACCCTTCGGAGCCGCCAATGGTGGAGAAGGTGCGGCCATTGAATATGCGATCCATGCCCTAAATATCACCCAAATCATTATTTGCGGTCACAACCACTGCGGAGCCATGAAAGGCTTACTTAAGCTCAATGCCCTGCAGGAAGACATGCCACTAGTGTACGACTGGCTCAAACACACAGATGCGACCCGGCGACTGCTTAAAGAGAACTATAGTGATTATGAAGGCGAAGAATTGCTAGACATCGCGATCGCTGAAAACGTCCTCACCCAGATGGACAACATCAAAACCCATCCCGTCGTCCGATCGCGAATGCACCAAGGTAGCTTAAACATTTACGGTTGGATTTACGAAATCGAAACCGGAGAAATCCTAGCCTATCATCCCGAAACCAACTCCTTCGCTCCACCTCAAAGCCTCCTTTATCCGGAAGACTCCGCCGAAGTTGTTCATGGAAAATTCATCACAACCGACGCGCCCCCAGTGACCGGAAGCGGGGTGTCAAGTTCCCCCGCCAATGCCATTGGAACGAGTTGGGTCTCTGCTGAACAGGCCGATCGTATCTTCCGAGGCTCGAAATACTAACAATTCTGACCCACTTCGATCGTCTTAACTCTGTTAGACAGGTGTAACAACAAGCTTGTCCATAACGTCTTGAAGGAATGGTCTGCAACACAACAGAAAATTCAAAATACTTCTGGTATTAATTAGAACTATCAGTAAAAATACTCTTTTACTGATATCTCGTCCTACATCCCAGTCACTTTGTCATCACTCAGTGTCGATCGGTTTTGAGCAAGCCTCTTATCCGTCACATCGCACTAGGTTTACCGATGTAAGCGACTTGTATCTAATTATATTAAATCATTTAAGAAACTGTAATCCATATCTAGCACCAGAGGCTAGAAGCCCCAGATAGATAGGCTCTCCAAGCAATTGTCTAGGGCGGATCTTAACCCGGCGAAGTACCGTTTCAGCCACGCAATTCTTACCCGTGGGGACCGATCGTACCTCATCCGCATATAGGCATTATTATAGACAGAGGGTTGTACTTCATTACATAAGCGTCACTGTAAACTTGAATATTCTTTTTGCATATTCTTAATAAATATCATCCCGAACCCTATCCTATATGGAACCAAACTCATCCTCTCGAGCTTCTTCGGGTTCGGACACCATGGATCTAACCTTCTCATCTTTCGGTTTGCCCCTCTGGGTAGAACAGAAAATTCGGAGTTTCAGTATTCGGCAAAAAATTGGGTTGGGGTATGGTGTTGCGATAGGTACTGTTGTACTGGGAACACTTTTAGGTCTATCGATTGGAAATCATTATCAGAGTCAAGCCTTGCAAACACGCAAAGTAGCGACCAATCAAAAAACTCTGCTCAATAATCTGAATATGGCAGTCGTTGAAACGCGATCCTACCAGCAGCAATTGATTCCCCTACTCGATAATCCTATCGCCTTTAACCAGGAGCGCGATCGTCTTCGTCTCCGGATTGCCCATATTGATGATCTTCTGAAGCAGCTCCGATCCGAGGCCAACGATTCAACCCATGCAAACAAGCTGGTTGTGACGAGTCTGAACAATGTCCTGCACACCTACGATGGTACGGTTGAAGTTTACTGGCGCAATCTGGAAACACTTCTGGAGCGAATTAATCCCATTTTTTTGCAGTCCAACATGATCCCTGAAGCACAGGGGAAGTTGTTAGCATTCAATGGCAATCGCGCCACGCAGCAGTTTGACCAATTGACGAGTCAATTGAGTCAGCTAGCTAAAACAGCTCAGGCACAGGAAGAACAAGCTGAACTATCCCTAGAGCAGGCCTCTGTCCTACGTCAGCAAATAGTTGCTTTGAGTATGATTCTAGCCATCTTAATCGCAGTTTTTCTGGGAATGTGCCTCAGTCGAGAACTCGCTCAACCCCTGGAAACCGTCACGAGAGTTGCTCGTCAGGTGACCGCAGAAGCTAACTTCTCCCTCCAAGTTCCGATCGTCGCTCAGGATGAGGTGGGTATGCTGGCGCGCTCATTGAATCAGCTAATTCAGTGGGTTGATAAATACACTCAGGAATTAAAACAGGTTCAACAAACCCTAGAGCGACGAGTGACCGAGCGGACAGAGGAACTAGTCCAAAAAAATCAACAATTAGAGCAGGCCCATTCCGATCTGGGCGACACACTGGAAAACCTGAAGCAGACCCAGTCACAGCTAGTTCAAGTGGAGAAGATGTCAAGTCTCGGACAACTTGTTGCAGGGGTTGCCCACGAGATTAATAATCCCGTCAACTTTATTCATGGCAACCTTTCCTACCTACAAGATTATGCCGAAGATTTATTGAACTTGCTGCAACTCTACCAATCTCACTATCCCGATCCGGTGCCAGAAATTCAAGCAGAAGTGGAGAAAATCGACCTAGAGTTTTTGCAAGAAGATCTGACTAAAATACTCATCTCCATGCAGGTCGGTACCGATCGTATTTGTAAAATCGTGATGTCATTGCGAACGTTTTCCCGCATGGATGAAGCAGAGAAGAAGACCATCGATTTGCACGAGGGCATTGATAGCACCCTGATGATTCTACAAAACCGTTTGAAGAGAAAAGGACGTTATTCCCCGATCGCGCTCATCAAGGAATATGGAGAACTTCCATTTATAGAATGCTATGCCGGACAGTTGAATCAGGTGTTTATGAATATCCTAGCAAATGCGCTGGATGCTCTTGAGGAAAGGGATGAACAACAGTCGGCGGCACAGTTAAAACAGAATCCCAGTCGAATTGTCATTCGTACCGAAAAAGTCGGAACGGATCAAGTCGTAATCCGGTTTATTGACAATGGGCCGGGAATTCCAGAAGAAATACAGAACCGTTTGTTCGATCCCTTCTTCACCACTAAAGCAGTTGGGAAGGGCACAGGCTTGGGGCTTTCCATTAGCTATCAGATTGTGACTGAAAAGCACCAAGGTCAGATCTCCTGCCTCTCGACCCTGGGCCAGGGAACAGAATTCCGAATTCAAATTCCCTTCAAACAGATTCCACTCTTTTAACCGTCCTCCTGAATACACTTTTTTCTGAAAACTATGAAATCTCTTTCCATGTCTTCTCTAGCCCTGTTTCTGATGTGTTTGCTGTTAACCGTAAGTTGTAACCCCCTGTCCCCCCCAACTCCCGAAAAATCATCGGCACCGATCGCTACATCGGTGCGGCTTGGGTTCAGCGCTTGGCCTGGTTGGATTCCCTGGCAAGTAGCCCAAGCAAAGAAGCTATTTCAGACCAATCAGGTAAATGTGGATTTGGTCTGGTACGACGGCTACCTAGACTCAATTAAAGCTCTGGCTAATAACCAGCTAGAAGCAAACTCCCAGACTCTAAATGATACGGTCAGTTCACTTGCTGGGGGAGCCGATCAGGTAATTGTTCTAGTGAATGACAACTCGATCGGCAATGATCAGATTATTGCTCGTAAGGAAATTGTAACGGTTGCAGATTTGAAGGGACGGAAGGTCGTAGCAGAGCCGGGAACAGTAGATCATTTCCTCCTCCTATTAGGGTTAAGAAAAGCGGGTCTGACCCAGGCTGATATAGATTTTCAGCCGATGGAAACGGGGGCTGCTGCTGCTGCATTTATTGCGGGCCAAGTCGATGCGGTAGGGGTATTCGCTCCTTTCACAACCCAGGCGCTGAAGCTACCCGGAAGTCGGGCACTCTTTACATCTAAGGATTTTCCGGGAGCTATTCCAGACCATCTAGTGGTCAGTCGCCAATTGATCAAGACTCATCCTGAGCAGGTACAGGCTCTTGTGAATACCTGGTTTGATACCCTCGACTACATTCGTAAGAATAGGGAAGAGGCATACTCCATCATGGCAAAACGAGCCAATGTTACCGTAAAGGACTATGAGGACTATGATGCCGGGACTAGAATCTTTACGCTGGCAGACAATCTGCAAGCATTTAGCTCAGGCAACAATAATACTTCTCTAACGTTTGCAGCCCAAGAAATCAGCAAGTTCTTGGTTGAGAGCAAGTTGATCAAGCAGGCTCCTGATTTGAGTAATCTCTTAGATGATCGCTTTATTAAAGCCTACGCATCTGCTCACTCAAAGTAAATTTCTATTTGCTCAGATAAAGCCGATCAAAGTTGTAGCGACTTTTGCTCAATTACGATTTTTAAGATCTGAGAATTATCGATCTACCACTCCCTTAAAGACAACAACGACAACAACGACAACCTTTGACTCTTAATGTAATTGTTCAATTCCTGATAATGTCTAGTGTTCAAATAGGCTCCGCATTCAAACAGATTAAGCTATCCAACAAATCAAGTATTCCTGAACCAATGAACAAGTCTACTCGATCGCAAATTTTAACCTGGCTCCAGAATGAAGTTCCCGAATCTCGAATTCGTCATATTTTGCGTGTAGAGACGATGTCGATCGAACTGGCAAACTATCATGGTCTCGATTCAGGGAAGGCAGGACAAGCTGGGTTGATGCATGACTTGGCCAAGTTTTTTAAACCAGAAAAATTATTATTCTTGGCCGAACAGCACAACTTAGACATTGATCCCGTATCCCGATCATCTCCTCATTTGCTCCATGCGGACGTGGGGGCGATCGTTGCACGGGAGACTTTTGGGGTGACGGACCCAGAGATTTTGGCCGCGATTGCCAATCATACGCTGGGCAAACCCGGTATGGATGCCCTGTCTTGCATTGTTTTTTTAGCAGATAGTTTAGAACCGGGACGAGGAAAAAGCAGGGAACTTGAAGACTTACGATCGCTTTGTTTGACAAACTTAAATGAGGCAGTTTGGCGATCGGCGGATTTTAGTTTACAGTGTTTGATAAGATCGCAGCAATTGATTCACCCCCAAACGGTGATGACCCGAAACTGGTTTTTACAAGAGGTATTCGCTTCCACATGACAGAACTCATCTCGACCGACCTTGACGCGACTGCAACCCAAGACGAAGTTACAACCGCACCTGAGGCTGTCATCGATCGCGACGATCCGCTTTTTAAGATGGCTTGGCTGGCAGCCGAAGCAGCGGACGATCGCAAAGGCGGCGATATTTTGTTGTTGCAAGTGGGGGTCGTTTCATCAATTGCCGAATATTTTGTGCTTGTGACGGGATATTCCCGCGTTCAAGTTCGCGCCATCACGAATGCTGTTGATGACAAAATTAAAGAAGTGCTGGGCCGGGATCCTATTCGCAGTGCAGGAACCGCAGAGGGAATCTGGTCTTGTCTGGATTACGGTGATGTCGTGGTTCATATTCAGATGCCTGATACCCGTGAATTTTACGGATTAGAAGCATTCTGGGGTCACTCACCTCGGGCAGTGTTTGAACCGGAAATTCCGACAGACTAAATTTAGGAAAATTCTAATGCTTTGCGGTGAGATCTAATGTAGATTTCACTGCATTTTTTTAATCAAGATTCGACTTTCTATTTTGCTCTAGCATTAAGATGTTGGTGTTCTTAAGGTTACGGTGGGGTTGAATTTGGGCTAGCGCTGAGTTCACTAAGAAGCGATCGTTCTTCTTTGGCGATGGCGTTGTAATTTGCGATTTTTTGTTTGTACTGATCTACTTTTTGATTGAATTTGTCTACTTGAATTTGGTGGGTTTGGACTTGGGCATTATAGTCTTGAACTCGCATGTTATGGGTCGATTTTGTACTTTCAAATTGCTGAGCAAAACTAGTGAAATTTCCACCGGATGAATCGTCGGCCTGTTTCTTGAGAGTTATTAGTGAAGATTTGAGAGAATCTATAGCTTGTTGGTTAGCGAGTAGGGCTTGATCTGCATCTTTGAGGCTTTGTTTATCGGCTTTTAAGTCAGCTTCTAGTCGATCGAGTTCTACTTTTAGGGTTTGGGCTTTCGTATCTAGTTGTCGGAATGAAGTTTGGGATTTTTGGGCGAGGAGGACCACTGGATTGCGATCGGTGAAATAACGACGGTAATGTTTTTCAAGACCCTCATCGCCCAAGTTGCCCAGTTCTGTACCAAGATGTGAATGCAGTTCGTTGCGATAGAGTTCACGATCGGTGTCTTTATAGCGTTTTAGAACTCCGGCCAGCCGAGAATCTTTAACCCGCAGGGCAGCTTGTTCTAAACGATCGCCTAGATCTTGTTGTTCAGATCTACTGAGCCGGACATAGACAGCATGAAGCATCTCGTGGGCGGCTGTGACCTCCATAATGCCATCAAAGCGGGCATCGGTGATGGATTGAATGTAGATCTTGCCAGAAATGATGCGTCCAGATTGACTACTGCTGCGAAAACAGCCAAGGGCGACTAGTTCTTCTGCGGCGTGGTTGATTTTGCTACAGCTTTGGGCAAAAACGGGTTTGGGTTCTATGGTTGGGGTTTGACGATAGAACAGCCGGGTTGCTTCTGGGGTCATGGCCGTAGCGATCGTGAGTCTAGTGATTTCAGGGCTGGGAGGGCTGAACACTAGAGGAAGTTCTTCAGTTAAGTAGGGCAAGCCGAAGCGGATGATCCCTAGGGCAAACAGGAAAAGAAGGACCGATCGGAGTTGAAATTTTCCTGATGTTCTTGCTCTCATGAATGTTCCTACTAATCGTGAATCCCTGAATGGTGTTTAAAGCTGATGGCTTAAATTTTATGCTGAAAAGTCATAGTCTTGCTATGCCCTCTAACCCAACCGAAAATTACAACGATCGTAATTCTTTCAAATCTCCAATCATCTTTTCGGTCCATAACCAGTTGCTGCTAATTGATTTTTCAGTGAAATCATCAGGTCTAGCTTTAAACGCACGATCGCGCAATTTGACCGCCTCCGCTTTAAGGGTTTGGGCCTTTTTAGAATCTTTCTTAGACGCTTGCATATAATTCAATGCTAAGCCAATAGTTGCCATCGCCCGGTCTTTACTAGTCTTATCCGATTCGGTCAGCGTTAAAACTTGAGTCCAAGCACTTGTGGACAAGTCATAGTTTTTCTCGACATAGTAAGACCAGCCCAACGCATTTTGATAGGCCGAATTATTTGGTTCTGTTTGAGCTGCTATTACCCAATAACGACGGGCATCTTGGGGACTGTGAAGCGTATTTCCTTGGGCCGTAAATTGCCATGATAAACGCCCCCGCAAATAGCTAATGCCGTGAATATTAATTTGGCTGGAACTTGCAGCACTCAATGCCGTTTCAGCCGCGACGAGTGCATTTTGATTCAGGAGCGCTTCGACTGCTTCTTGGCCACGGCGGGGATTTTGCTTGCTGAATTCTTCAGTAGCGGTGGCGACTAAAACACTAATATTTGAATTACTCGCATTTGAATCATTAGAAACAGCAACGATCGGATCATTTTTCCCATTAGATTTCTCACCTAATTTGATTGCTCCGAATCCAAGCCCAATCACAGCGATAAAGGCGATCGTAATAGAAGCTGGCTTTTTCCAAAAGGGCGAGATATTACTTTTTTGATGACGCTTAGAATTTCCAAAAATAGCAGCCTGTCCTGGTGATTCAATCTCAAAAACCCGGCTTGGATCGCCGTGACGGATTGCATTTAAATTGGCTTGGGCACTGTCTAGCGTTGGGTCGAGTTGAACCGCCATGCGATAGGCAGAAAGGGCTTCTGGAAGATTGCCATATTGCTGAAGTGCCGTACCCAAACGATCGTAAATAATCGCATTTTGGCCATCTAGTTTTAATGCCTGACCATACGCATCGATCGCTCCCGTAAGATCGCCGCTATTTTGAAGGGTTTTGCCCAAGACTAACAGATCATCGACCGGAGACTGCGGTAATAGAGTCGAAGATGGAAACATACTTTCCGGCGTGGGATTCAGTCCTTGCATTAAATCCGCGATCGTCGATCGATCGCTTACATAATCATCATCATCCAAAGACAAATCCATCCCGCCTTCAAAATCATCCATCGGCAAACTATCAAAATCCATCACCATTGGAGAATTCATCATATCGATCGGGTCGATC
>JAYUEW010000166.1:0-2917 GCA_043739045.1 Synechococcales cyanobacterium | reverse complement strand
AGTATTCCTCACTAGAATCCCTCCCAGCAGTCAGGGCTAGTCACAATCGGGAATCACTTTCGAGCGGGCAAAATTGCCAGTATCAAGATTATCACTGATGGGGAACCCATGTTCAATAACTTCAAAAGATCTCTCATGAGTTTTAATGCTTATGAGTTGACGATCGCATACTACATATATTACAAGTAGTGGAGTGTGATGATTGCCATGAGTTACGCCCCACTAAACATGACTCAAGTTATGGATTCGTTGCCCTTTGCGTTTAAGCCTGTTGTCACGCCGATCGTTCTTGCGGGCGGACAAAGTAAACGGATGGGGCGTGATAAAGCACTGTTGGAGCTAGATGGAACTCCATTACTCACCCGCACTTGTAATTTAGCGCTGACCGTGAGTAATGTTGTTTATGTTGTGAGTGGACGAGACTATGCTGGGGTGATTCCTGAAGGCTGCGATCGGATTGACGATAGGGTTCTCAATGGTCCGCTCTATGCATTTGCCGAAGCCTTAAATCAAATCGGCGACAAACTGCCAACTAATTGGATTTTATTGTTGTCTTGTGATTTGCCGTATTTAAATTCTGACGCTATCAACCAATGGATTTTGCAATTAGATCAAGTCCCAAAGGAATCTATTGCCTATCTTACGAAAAACCCACAGGGATTCTCTGAAGTCCTCTGTGGGTTTTATCGAAGTGAATGTAAATCATCACTCATTGAATATATCAATCAAGGCGGACGATCGTTTCAACGGTGGCTAAGTTCTCAGAATATTGCAGAACTCCATTGGGACGATCGAACTATATTTTTTAACTGCAATACATTAGATGAATGGAATGTCGTTAATCACATCACCGAAACCCAGTAATTATAAGAATCCCGGAGCTTTTCATCATAGGCATTCGCACGATAACTTTCGCCATTGTATCCCCGTGCAAAGGTCGCCCAATCTCGACGAATTAAGGCCCGATCGAGTCCATTAGTTTTAATAAAATTGAACATGGCCATAAGTTGCTTGCCTTCACTCAGGTGCATATCCCCAACAAAGGTTTCCACATCGGCATACCCGGCAGATTTGTGATTGAAGCCCATGACTTGCCCCAATCCCCAAGATGCAGACTTCAGTGCGGCAGCCCGATCGAGTGTGCAGGCCAAATACAATCGGTCCCATTCACCAACGCCACCAATATAGAGATCACGGTTCCAAACTGGACTAGAAATTGACGGGTAATCATCGTCGTAGTCGTCGCTGGTTAAATCACCAAACCAATGCGCTTCAAACAAAATCTTCGGGCGGCCATCGTTATGAAAACCAGACCCAGCCGCTTCAACGGAAACCACCGCACGAACCGCCGCAATTTCACACCGCATTGAAGTCGCAACGGCTTGATAATCGGCCATGGCGAGTTTTGGGGGAGCGGGTAGAACAATAGGAATGCCTGGAATTTCGGGTTCTAACAGAAGTTTTGCCGATCGGGGCGATAGGGTTTTGTTATCAAGTTTATAGGCAAGGGAAAATCGATCGTAGAATTTTTGACTCAGTGGACCCCATTTCCCATCGGCTGTCCCAATGTCATATCCCAGGGTTGAGAGGCATCGTTGGATTTCTTTAGTTAGATTAGAGTCCGTGATTATTTGAGCGATCGGGAAGGTGTTTTTACCTTGAGACACCAGACGGAGATTGGCTGGCAGTCCTGGTACGGAAACCACTGGGTCTTGAATCACAACCGGATCTTGAATCACAACGATCGGCGGTGCTTCAAGCAGCTTGATCGCGGCATCACGGGAAATTGTGTCGGTTTCAAATTTGAAGGCTTTTGCAAATGCACTATATGCCGCATTGGTTTTAGTACCCCAATCTCCATCGGCCACACCGGGCGCTTGTCCCCAAACCGTTAGACGCTGCTGCAATTCCTTGGTAAATGTTGCATTAGATTTCAGAGAAACGATCGGCCAACTGGTTGTTTGATCGGCCAACGCTTTGAGTGTAGTGGGTGCGATCGGCTTCACTTCGACAGGCTTTATTTCAACAGGCTTCACATCGGGTTTCACCACAATCGGGGTTGGATCGATAACTTTCGGCGCTGTTGGATTCGACAGCAATTGCCGAGCGGCGACAGGAGATAGTTCCGTGTCTTTGAGGGAATAGTCTTTAGCAAATGCAGAGTAAGCCCGTTGCGATGTCGGACCCCAATCTCCATCGGGCGTGCCTACATTGTAATTCCAAATTTTTAGACGGCGCTGAATATCTAATGCCAGCGGTACATTCTCAATCACGTTTACGATCGGCCAAGTGATCAACTGCCCACCCACATCCCGCAACATTGTCGGCATCACAGGCTTTGGCACTGGGGTGACAGCGGGTGTCGCAATAGATAATGTTGCGTCTTTGAGGAGTTGACGGGCGGCAGCCGGAGATAATGTGCGATCGTCAAACTTATACATCTTCGCAAACGCGCTATAGGCCCGCTGAGTTGTTGGTCCCCAGTCTCCATCGGGAGTTCCCACGTCGTAGCCCCAAGCTTTAAGCCGACGCTGAACCTCTAACGTAAGTGGCACATCATCACTCACGTCGCCGATCGTCCAGGAGTCTGAATTTATTCCGATATTGATGAGAGTCATGGGCTTAAGCTGAAGATGCAATGGGTGACAGGGTCTATCGTAGCTAAGAAATCCCCCGTGGAACAGAAATCTGAACCTCGGGTAGATTAACAATTGCTACAAAGTTACAGGGCTACCGAAAATTTGGGGTCAGAGCCTCCCCCTTCCAGGGGGACTTTCAAAATCTTTTGCAGATTTCTAGTCATTCCTATGACCAAGCTATTATCATAGGAAGCCTAGGAGGAAACACAAATGCTTGTTCTCGAATTTAAGGCTTACGGCAAAACTGAACAGTTCAAAGCAGTCGATGAAGCGATTAG
>JAYUEW010000165.1:0-4337 GCA_043739045.1 Synechococcales cyanobacterium | reverse complement strand
CTAATCGCTTCATCGACTGCTTTGAACTGTTCAGTTTTGCCGTAAGCCTTAAATTCGAGAACAAGCATTTGTGTTTCCTCCTAGGCTTCCTATGATAATGGCTTGGTCATAGGAATGACTAGAAATCTGCAAAAGATTTTGAAAGTCCTCCTAGAAGGGGGAGGCTCTGACCCCAAATTTTCGGTAGAAGTTCTGAGAGTCTAAGTCTTGCAATTTAGGAAGCTGAAACCATGAGATAGCCCCAGCCTTCCAGCCGTACCAAGAGTTCTTGGAGAATTTCAAAGGCCGTTTCTGCTTGGGTTGGATTTAACGTCACAGGATTGATAGGATAGAGCATCATCCAACGATCGACCAAAGCGGACATCGTTTGGGGTCCATCAATCAGCGGCAATAAACAAGCCCCCAGAATGCTATCGATCGCCACCGGATCATCCGTTAGCCCCAAATGATCTTTCAGATAAAAGGTTCGCATTGTCGAAATACGATCGACCAGATCCTCACGAACTGTCTCAGCCTTCAACTGAGTTGGGAAATAGATCATAGCGTTTTGCCACTGTTCATCAGTCCATTCACCGACAACAGACCGATCGGTATCAGTTGGGACTCCACAATAGAGATCTAATAGACGATAGACAGGGTGGAGCAATTCAAAAAGGGCTAACTGCTCTTCCAAGGACTTCTCCGTCAGTCCCATAGCAATCTCGATCGGCAGCTCATTAATATCCTGGAAAAGGGCAGTCAGATCCCATTGCCACCAATTCACCATCCCAAAAAATTCCAGATCCGCTATTCGTAAAGAATCGAAGAACTCAGGCAACCGCCATCCTTTATCGCCTTTGAGCAGATGATTTGCTAGAACGCGCTCTGAATCAGTCTCAAAAGCTGGTTGCCAAGATTGTTGCTTAATCCGAACGCCATCCTTTAGCGATCGCATCATCGCCCGAACCATTTCAACATCGCTATCGGTCGGCGCCTCAGCCATTAAGCCAAGATCTCGAAAAAATGACTGCGATCGTAAATAGATTTCTCTCTGTAAAGCGCTGTGAAAATTAGTTCGCAAGATTCCTTCAGGCTTCAGGACCGATCGCATCGCCTTCAAGCCCGCGATCGGATCAGGAATCAGATACAAAACCTCATCTGCATTGATATAGTCAAATTTCATCCCCAGATTCTGCAAGTCTTCTAGGGGCATCGCATGAAATTCAACATTATCTACTCCATGAAAGGCTAATCGCTGCTTAGCAAGCTCTACCGAATCTTCAGAAAGGTCAATACCCACGACCCTCGCACCAGGATTTGCGATCGCCAGTTCAAGTGACTTATACCCAGTCCCACATCCCGCATCCAGAATCAGCATTCCAGCCGGATTAACTACCCGCCCATAACGACGATAATAGGCCGTTTCAATGCTGTGTATATATAGGCTATTCGGATCCGTTGGGACTTGTTCAACGGGAATTCTAGGATAGGGCGCTCTATTAAAATGCTGTCTTAGTTTTTCCAAATCGACAGTAGAATTTTCTGGAGTAGCGGTGACAGCCATATGACTAAATCTCTTGAATATAAGGAGGCGAGTACGTAACAATATGCCCTCTTCTCAGTAAAAAGACACGATGTTCTCAACATAGCGATCGGCCTCCAGACACAGAATCAAGACAACTGCCTTAACTGGACCGATAATCCAATATTCAGAAATTCCCCGCGCTGCATACTCCGATCGTTTATCCACATAGTCCCGATCGCGAGATTTTTGTCATTCGATCGACCTCCGATTTGCTTCAATATGCACATTATATTGTCGTCCTTACTTCAGTCCCAACCAAGGCAACGGGTCTTCCGCCACCCAGCCTAGTTTCGTATTCGATCGCACCTCAAAATGTAAATGGGGTTCCTTCGAACTAGGACTTCCCGTCTGACCAACAGCACCGATCGTCTCCCCCGCTTTCACCTGCTGCCCCACCTTCACCGTCAATTTTGACAATTGGGCATAGCGCGTCTGATAACCCTTGGCATGATTTATCACAACCAGATTGCCGAAGTTACCTTGAAGGCCAGAGAACGCAACAGTTCCATCGACCACCGCATAAACTGGGGCCGCGATCGTTGCAGCAAGGTCTAGGCCCGAATGGGTTTCACCATCACCCATAGAAATGGAACTGAATTCGGTTAGGACTTTGCCGATGGGCGACAACGGAGACACAAATTTGAGAACAGTACTGGGAGGCGTTGGGCGAGTATCGTAACGAGGCGACCAAACAATACCGGGAACAAATAATACAGATGGCGCGGGTTGACAGCCATTGAGTTCAAACAGCAAATCACCACGAACTTTATATCGCTGAGCCACATCCCGAATTAGCGTTCCTGAGGGCACATTGACTCGGATGCCATTGAACGGAGGAATAACAATTGTTTCTCCCACAGGCAACCCCGATCGGACTTGAGGATTAAATCCCATAATCGTCTCCGGCGTGACCTTATAGCGTTGTCCGATCGTCGCCAACGTCTCGCCAGATAAGATTTTGTGAGATAGGAGACGATTTAGGACAGGCCGGGGGCAAGTCTGAGCGATCGTAAAATCCTGAAGACTGAGTGCCCATAAGCCAGACAAAACCAAACTAAAAACAAGTCTCATAGGAAATCAGTGCGTAAGGATAATCATGTTCGAGAAATTACGTAAGAGACCCTTCAAATTCTCTCTCTAGGCAGGCGACGATCGATGACCTGAGGACGTTCCCTAAGATTAACCCGGTGCATCCCTAGTCGTCATGTATTGTCCGTCCTAGAACATGTCCCCACTTTCCTGGAGCGCGTTGAGTCTGGCGTAGATGCCCCCGGAGTTGACCAATGATTCATGGTCGCCCACTTCTTGAATTTCACCTTGATCTAAAACTATTATTTGATCGGCCTCGCGGACGGTGCTAAGTCTGTGGGCAATGATGATCAAAGTACAAGTTCCAAAAAGCGATCGCATCGCCACTTGAATCGCCCGTTCAGATTCATAATCCAGACTTGATGTCGCTTCATCGAAGACCAAGATATCGGGTTTCATAATCAATGCCCGTGCAATGCCGAGCCGTTGACGCTGACCACCCGACAACCGCACGCCGCGTTCTCCCACAATGGTTGCGAAGCCTTGAGGAAGGGCTTTCATAAAATCTTCAGCTTGGGCAATTCGACAGGCTTGGAAGATTTCTTCATCAGTGGCAGCGGGGTTGCCATAACGCAAATTGTCCCAAAGCGTGCCATTAAAGACATCTACTTCTTGATGCACAATAGCCAGTCGTCGTCGATAGCCCGTGACATCCAAGCGGCGAATATCAGTGCCATCAATCCGAATGGTTCCGGTCGTCGCTTCAAAATAACGAAATAAAAGCTTGACTAATGTGGACTTTCCCGAACCCGATCGGCCCACTAAAGCTACCGTTTGGTAAGGTTCGACTCGGAGATTGATATTTTTGAGTACCGGACGATCGGCATCATAACCAAAACTAAGATTCTCAAACTCTACTTTCCCGCTGAAGGAATAAGTCGGAATTTGGTCCGCATGGCTCAATACCGCGCTATCCGTCCCTTTGGACAACCGCATAAACTCATGAAACCGAATCATGGATGCATACCGCCGTGCAAAGACTTCGGCCAAGTTACAAATCGGCTCCACTTCGGCATAGGCCATGCTCGATACGGTTAAGACAGTAATAAAGTGGCCTAGAGAAATCTTTCCTTCCACTGTTGCCCAAAGCGTAAGAACCAACACCAGAAATGTACAGGTTTGAACAACAGTCCGTTCATACATCCCCAAGGTCACATAGCCTTTATGGATTCGGTAGTCCAAAACCTTGAGTTCCCGATCGAGGCGATTAGTTTGGCGCTTTAGTTCAGCGGCTTCAGTGGCGAAGGCTTTGACGGTTTTAATGTTGGTGATGATTTCGGAGGTCCGGCTTTCGGTATTTTCGACGTAGCGATCGAGTTTTTCCTCCCGTGTTGCTAAAGCTTTCAACCCAAGCAAACTATTCGCCAACATCCCAAAAAACGACACCAATAGCAGCAAGGCCACCCGCCAATCGATTAGCCCAATTACCCCAAAAATTCCCACCACCCGAAAAAATTTTGGCAATAGCGATCCGGTGACTTCCGGATAGCTCCAAGTGTGATTTGATAGCCCTTTGGCCACGCGTGATGCAATTCGACCGGGATTATTCTCGTCGTAGTATTCCAAGGGCAAGGTCAGAATTTGCTCCAGCGCTTTTTGAGCATGGTCACGACGGGCACGCAGCGCCACATCCCACTGAAACCATGGCCCAATCCAAGGCTGAATTGGCGCACGACCAATGGAT
>JAYUEW010000164.1:0-6636 GCA_043739045.1 Synechococcales cyanobacterium | reverse complement strand
TAATGCAATGCGATCGTATCAGGATGTAACCCGTCTCGATCCTGAAGACGGCGATGGCTTTTATTGGTTGGGCAAAGCCTATCAATCTCAAAACAAGCGAGACGAAGCGGAACAAGCTCTGCAACAAGCGAAACGTAAATATCAAGCCCAAAATCGTGAGGACGGGGTTCAAAAAGTAAATTCAACGCTAGAACAGTTGAAATAAGTTGATATTTGAAGTCAAGCTGAGCATTGGGTATTTCGCTTTGCAAATGACGAAGATGGCATGGTGCGGTTGCCCTTAATCAAAATATCAATTCAAAAAAATCGGTGCTGAATTCAAGATTCGACACCGATCTTTTCAGTTAGGCTCCGTGCCTTTACGCTGATTTAGAACTTAGCTTCCACAGGTGGGCGCGGAGTCAGGACAGGTTCAGGCATCATGCTAGGAGGAACCGACAAGGGTTGCGCTTCCATGACTGGCGGACGGCCAAACGAAGGCATCATGCCATTGTCCAATGTGTTTAAGTTTGTCATATTCCCGGTCCGCAGGGGCAAAAGCTGCACCGACGTATTGAACGGGGAATTCAGATCCGCACTGCGAAGGGTGGGATTAGAATAAGTTTGCTGCTCTTGCAGATAACGATGCATCCGATTAACGGCCTTGGAGTCCAAGATAATGGCGTTGTCATTATAGTTAGGCAACCCAATTAGGTGCGCTGGATCCAACACACCACCAATATCACGACTTCTCAAGATGCTTTTATCATTAGTATAAAATTCACGTTCCATAGCTTCTTGAGGTGTTTCCTGAGGGCGAAACAGTTCGTTATTTGTTTCTTGGGCTTGCACCGATGTGGCACCAAACCCGATGACTGAGCCACCCATTAAGAGTACACTAGCCAAAATTCTCAATTTCTTGCTCATAGCAAACTTATAATCCTGTAAGTTTTCGATTCATCGTAGCCGACATTTCAGATATTGATTTAGTTTGCCCGACCTCGAAATCGATCGTTCACCTCCATTAAAGCCCTTACTCCTTGACTTCTATGACCCAATCTTTTGCCTGGACTACCGCCGATCGTTCTGCTCTCCAGGATGAATTGCTAACATTGCTTTGCCAAGTGGCTTACAAAGAAGGGGATTTCCTATTATCCTCCGGTCAACGCAGTACCTATTACATCAATGGAAAACAAGTAACGCTCCATCCCCAAGGCGGACTGGCGGTCGGTCGGGTATTGCTTGACTTAATTCCGATCGATACCGTGGCTGTTGCCGGCTTGACGTTGGGGGCTGACCCGATTGTGACGGCGGCTAGTGTGGTGGCGGCTTATGAAGGCCGATCGTTGACGGCGCTGATTGTCCGTAAAGAAATTAAAGACCACGGGACACAAGTCTTCATTGAGGGTCCGACGTTGCCAGCGGGAAGCCCCGTCGTGGTGCTAGAGGATGTTGTGACTACAGGCCAGTCGGCGATGAAGGCGGTCGATCGGTTGCGTGAGGCGGGCTATGTGGTGACGCAGGTGATTTCGCTGCTGGACCGAGAACAAGGTGGAGCAGAGTTTTATGCGCAGCAGGGGATTGAGTTCCAGGCAGTGTATACCATTCGTGATTTGCAAGCGCGCTGGAAAGTGTTGCACGCCTGAGAGGATGTTTGAATGGTCCAGGGTTATGACAACTAAGCCCCGATCCCCCTAAATCCCCCTTGGTAAGGGGGACTAAGAGTTGAATTCTAGTTCCACCTTATTTTCTAGTTCCCCCGCTCCAATGACATCCGCTCCAGTTCTTAACCGTGCCGCCATAGCGCTTGGTGCAAACCTTGGGGACACTGTGGCCACCCTCAACAGCGCGATCGCCGTTATCGCCCAGCATCCCGCTATCACCCTAATATCCCGATCGTCTTGGTATCAAACTGCCGCCATCGGTCCCCCACAGCCGGACTATATCAATGGTTGCATTGTCATCGAAACTGATCTCCAACCTCAGGAACTCATGACATTACTGCTGACGATCGAAGATCAATTTGGTCGGGTGCGTCAGGAACGGTGGGGAGCGCGAACGTTAGACTTGGATTTGCTGCTCTATGGCGATCGGACGCTTTCCACACCGCATTTAGAACTGCCCCACCCACGCATGACGATTAGAGCCTTTGTTCTGGTGCCGCTTGCCGAAATTGCCCCCGCTTGGATTGATCCAATTTCAGGCCGATCGATCGAACAGCTCGTGCAGATGGTAGATTGCTCACAAGTTCAACGTTTTCCACGGGTTACAGACGTATGCTAGAGCTACCGCAACTCCTCCGCCGTAAACTGTTTTATCAGGGGCGAAAGTTTGCCTACGAAATCAATCGTTATCGACTGCCTAACAAGGTGGAAGCTGAACTGGAATGCATTCGCCATCCGGGAGGGGCGCTAGTGGTTCCCGTGACGGCATCTGGAGATCTGATTTTACTTAGACAATATCGATTTACAATTCAACGCCGAATTTTAGAATTTCCGGCTGGAACAATTGAATCAGGCGAAACTGCTCTCAGTACTGCCGGTCGTGAGGTTCAGGAAGAATCGGGTTATAAGGCAGGTAAGATTCAGCAAATAGGGGATATTTATCTAGCTCCCGGCTATTCCGATGAAATAGTAACTATCTTTTTGGCGACTGAACTCGAAAAAATGGAAATCCCGCCCCTTCAGGATGAAGACGAAGATATTGAAGTTCTTACCATGACTCCGATGGAGGTTGAGCAGGCTATTCGATCGGGCGAGATTACGGATTCAAAGACCATTTCGGCATTCATGATGGTGCGGCATTTAGTGATGGTTTAGTCGATGATTCGAGAATGATTTGGACCCTCATTCCGTACTTGAACTGGCACATGGATTATTGATAACGAGATAATCGAGGTTCCTTGAGAAGCTTTACTTTAACTAGTCTAAGGGCGGAGTGTGGGCTAGAAGATTAGCTCAGAGAACGATCGCATTGTGAATTTATTCCAAACTATAAGCCCGATCGGACATTGAGATTCAGTAGTTCTCAGTAATCCCCAACCTATACATCTGGCAACTCCAAAGCCCATTGATAAAGTTGTCGCTTTGGAAAATCGGTTTGCAACGCTAATTGTTTGCTAATAGACGATCGCGACTCCCCCGCATCTAACAATCGTCGCATTTCTGCTTTTAACTGCTCTTCTGTCAATACAGCAGCATTCACAATTGCCCCCGCCACAATCAATGTATATTCCCCTTGTGGTTCTTTGGCTGTATAAAGCTCGATCGCACCCTGGATAGTTCCGCGCCACAATTCCTCATGCCGTTTAGTTAATTCTCGGGCGATCGTCAACTCCCGCGCTAGCCCAAACACTCGACCCATCGAAGCTAACGTTTCCCGCATTCGGTGAGGCGCTTCGTAAAAAATTAACGTCCGCTCCTCCGATCGCACTCGCTCCAGCATCTCCACTCGACCATTCTCCTTGGCTGGCAAAAATCCCTCAAAGGCAAACCGATCGCTCCGCAAACCCGAAGCCGCCAACCCCGTAATCACCGCCGTCACCCCCGGAATCGGGACCACTAAAATCCCCGCATCCCCACAAGCTTTAACCAATTCATAGCCCGGATCCGAAACACAAGGCATTCCCGCATCCGTCACCAAAGCGATCGAAGCCCCGCCCTGTAACCGCCGCAACAAATCAGGAATCCGCTCCAACCGATTATGTTCGTGATAGCTAATTTGGGGCGTTTTGATTTGAAAATGATGCAGAAGCTTTCCCGTATGACGTGTGTCTTCAGCCGCGATCGTATCTACTTTTTGCAAAACCTCGATCGCCCGAAACGTCATATCCTCCAAATTACCGATCGGCGTACCCACTAAATACAATGTCCCAGAAATCACATCCATACGTAAGACACACTAATTTAGTTTAAAATTATCAAAAAAAGTCTAGGAGAAGAGAATCTAGTTGATAGTCCCCGTTGCTCATTAATTGTAGGGATCAACGGGAATGAATGACTCAATTTCACGACAGGATGACCAATTAAAATCGCCCTGTACTAATTTAATCGATCGAAGCTTAATAAATACAACCTTAATTTGGGTTACTGAAGTTATTAAGGAATACAATCATCTAAATAAACCGTTACCTTCCCCGAGTCGTGATTATGACTGAATCTTCAGACGATCGGCCCATGTCTACAGCTTGGACCGGACTCACCCAACAGCAACACCTTTGGATTGCAGCTAGCATCTGGACCATCGTGGGTGCGGGCTTGCTAACCATGGGCGGTGTTTTTTGGTTTCATTTTCCCTACCTTGGCGACCTTGATGCCGAACATATCGCTATAGGATCTGCCGCCTTAAGTATCGGGCTGGTGAAAGGAAAGTTTATTCTTGATAAAACAGCTAGTCGAGTTATTGAAAATACTATTAACCTACAAGAACCAAATCCCTTTAAAAGTATTTTCCAAATGTTTGGCGGAAAGACAATCGCCCTCATCGCATCCATGATGGGAATCGGTGTCATACTGCGCGCCGCAGGCGTTAGTTTTGAAATTCGGGGATTGATTTACCTGGCGGTTGGAACAGGATTACTTTGGAGTTGTCGGCAATATTGGATTAGATCGTTTCAAGTAAATAAATCAGATTTAATAGTATAAAACTATACAAATATTGAATTGATTGACGATCGTGAATTTTCCGATTGTTTTTTATTGATTTACTCGATCGCAGCCATTACCTGGAAGCACCACAGCTCAACGTAAAATCGGGACAACCGAATTCAATAACTAAATTTTCCCATGTCTAATAATCCCGCCGATGGTCTTAGTGAACTGTACCAACTCGCCTGCACCACAGCTCAAGGAGCCGCCGACATCTTGCTAGAGCATCGATCGCACTTTGAAATCGGTGGAGATACAGACAGCCCCGTCACTAGCGCAGATCTTGCTGCAAACGATCACATTTTAAGTAATTTACAGGCCCACTTGGGAACCGAGGATTACGGCTATTTAAGTGAAGAAACCTTTAAAAATCAAAATCCGGACGATCGTCGTAAGGATTGGGTATGGATTATTGATCCGCTAGATGGCACCAAAGATTACATTCAAAACACCGGAGATTATGCCGTTCAAATTGCACTTGCATACCAAGGTAGGCCCGTGATTGCGGCGGTTGCTTGTCCGGCACAAGGGAAACTTTACAGCGCACTGGTCGGGTCGGGAACTTGGGTTGAAGATAATACGGGGAACCGTCGTCAAGCAAGAGTTTCAAGCCGATCGAGTCGATCGGAAATGACGATTGTCACTAGTCGAAATCATCGGGGCGAAAAATTAGAAAAATTTATAAACATTTTGGAAATCCCCACACAAAGAAGGATGGGCGGAATAGGATGTAAACTATCGGCGATCGTAGAACAGGATGCAGACCTCTACCTCTCAATCTCTGGAAAAACAGCTCCAAAAGACTGGGATTTTGCGGCACCAGAACTCATTCTCACCGAAGCGGGCGGAAAGCTTACTTACTTTGATGGTGGTTTGATTTTGTATAATTGCGAAGATGTTAATCAATGGAATGGAATTATCGCAAGCAACGGCACCTGTCATGAAGAAATCTGCAATCTCCTTAGCACAATGCCTCAACAATAGCCTTTATAGTTGTCAAAAAGTACTGATACTTGGATCGATCAAGCTATGGAACCCGAAGAGATCTAATCATTTCAAGACTAAAGGATCATTTGTTTCGACGATCGATCGCCCCGAACTCACTGGGCCATTTCTACAAACCGACTGACACGGTTGGGATCGATCGCATTTTCCCGTTTTCCTTGGCGCTTAAGAGAACTGGAAACAATAATACCGTCAGAAATTTTCATAAATTGGGCCGCATTCTGCCAATCCGCACCACTACCAATTAAGACAGGAGTTTCGCCAGCCGATTCTTTGGCCAGTTTCACCTGATCCATATCCGGTGGATGTCCCGTGGCGGAACCTGAAATAATCACCGCATCCGCAAGACCACGATCGACGGTATCGTGAATCGCGGTCACCAAATCAGACGTACTCAATGGCTGGGCATGTTTTACCAACACATCTGCAAAAATTTTGACCTCGCTACCCAGTTCTCGCCGATAGCGCATCAACTCATGGGCGCGACCTTCAATAATGCCCTGGTCCGTCACCATGGCCCCGCTCCACACATTTACCCGAATGAATTGCGCATCCGTACAAGTCGCGATCGCAATGGCGCTTCTCGCATCATTTCGCAGCACATTAATGCCAATCGGTAACGTAACGAGATTCTGTAACCGTTGAACCGCGATCGTCATGGCACTCACAACAGCCGGATCCACTTGATCTTTTGGAAATGGCGCATCAAAAAAATTCTCAACAATGATGCCGTGAACACCACCCGATGCCAGAGCTGTTGCTTCCTGCTCCGCACGATCGAGAACAGCTTTGAGACTGCCTCCCCAACGCGGAGATGTCGGTAAAGGCAGTAGATGCACGACCCCGATAATAGGAGTATGCGTTTTGAAAATCTGTTTTAAGTCCACGGGAATTTAACTCGGAATGGGATAACAGCGATCGCTTCGGCTAGGTCGGCGTTTTTAGACGGCGGTTTAAAGCAGAATCTATCTTACCGAAAAATGTTCGTCGGTTTAGGATGAGATGA
>JAYUEW010000163.1:0-6425 GCA_043739045.1 Synechococcales cyanobacterium | reverse complement strand
AGAGTTCGGCGATCGAAAATTCCATTGGAGCGGCATGTCCTTATGATGTTCAGCGACGGAGTTGGGCAGCGATGCGATCGGCCCTAACCTACAAAACATTAAATCACTATGATGTCCCAACCCACTCAAAACTCACAGATTTCTCTAACGTTCCCCCGTGACAATGTAACTCACCCGTTTGCCAATGTTGGCGGAATGGTCGGCCATGCGTTCGATGTGGCGAATTGCGAGCACCATCAATACGATCGGTTCGATGGAACCCTGAAGCTCTGTTTTTTGAGTCAGGAGCGTATAGAGATTCTCGTAGTCTGAATCAACCGCATCATCCAATAGCTGCATGTCTTCGGCTGATTTCCCATCTAAATCCGATAGCGCCTTTAGCCCAGTCGCCAACATCGCCCTACATCGATCGAACATTGTCCGAATCTGACTCATTTGAGGTTGGGCTTCATAAGGGAAGAGCCGGACAGAGACTTCTCCTAGATTTTTAGCATAGTCACCGATGCGTTCGATATCGCGAACTAACTGCATTAAGGCACTGAGCAACCGTAAATCTCGGGCAACAGGAGATTGAAGCGCAATCATGTTGACGCAATCTAATTCAATTTGACGATATAGTGCGTCGATTTCGCGATCGGCAACAATGATTTGATCTGCCGCTTCTAAGTCCCGCTCAAACATTGCTTGGCGAGCTAACTGACAGGACGTTTCAACGAGTGCGCCCATTCTCAAAACATCCCGTTGGACACGTTTGAGCTGACGATCGAAATTCACACGAATGGATTCAGGATTATTCACTAATTCGTTTGTGGAAGCCACAGATTACACACCAATATGTAGTATATGAGAATTTAAAAGAACTTGTTGTTTGAAATGAAACAACAAATGTTTGAGTTGTGTAATTTTATTCAGTAGCTTTAGTAGAATTTTAATATTTATTCTAGCTTTGTCGAAATCATAGCAACAGATACCTCGATTGTTAGTAGCCCGGATAACAAGTTGGTCACTAGGGGAGATCGTTATCCTCCCAGACAGATCTGATTTAATCAAGGCAGGCAAAAATAAAATTCTGTGAATCGCGTCGCAAATTGGCTGAGATCCTGTACGTTAGTAGTCTGTTTCGATTTCAGTCTTAGTTGGTCCTGGATTCATCCGAAAAGCACTACAGAGATAGCTAATCCTAGCAGCAAGGCACTACCACTGCCATCTAACTGGAAAAATCTATCGTCCATCGCTAGGTCTATCCGCTCAATTTTCCGGCTGTTAATTGTCTAAATTTGCAACTAGTCTTCATGTACTAGTATTCTTGTATCAACCACACTGTCATCACCACCATGAACCTTGCATTAGCCATTTCCAACCCGACCCGATCGCTTGATACGGCCTCACTGGATTCGGGTTCCCTTGACGATCGCCTCAGCGAACTTCGTCCAAAGCTCAACCCCGTACTGCAACAGCTTCGATCGCAGTATTCAACCGGGTGTCTTTCGGCAGATTTAGTTCAAATTCATCAGGATCAGTTTATCGTTCGGGCTATGGTTCAAGTTGACAACATGGCCCTTGTGACGGCATTGGCGAGCGCTTCGACCATTGAAGTGGCGGAGGACCGGGCGAGAACTCGGGTATTGGAAGCATTAGGTCTCAATAGCGCAATTACCAGTGCCACGTTGCCGATCGGATTGCCGATCGCAGGGTCAGTGGATGCTTTGCCCGAATCGCCGATCGGGTTGGTTTCGGAAGAAGTTGCTGATGAAAGCCCAGTTGCACCAAAAGTTGAGACGACATCGGTGTCTAAGGCGACCAAGCGCAAATCTAAGGCTGCACCTGTCATCCCTGAAGCGGTGGTTGAAGAGGCATCTGAAGCGATGGTTGAAGAAGTATCGGTTAATTTGTTTGATACGACGATTCCTGAAGCTGTTGAACCTGAAATTGTTGAACCTGAAATTGTTGAAATAGTCAAAGCTCCTGAACCTAGTCTTGAACCGACCGCAGAAATCTCGATTCAAGCAGTAGACCCCGTTATCGAACCAATGGTCGAAGCGATCGTCGAACCCGTTTTGCCAGCGCCAGTTTTGTCACCGATCGTCCCGGTCTCCGTTCAGGCAGCGGTTGAGATGGCGACTGAGCCAGAAGAACTTGACTCGGCTGAGATTAGTCTGGACATTGAAGAGGTCTACGAATATAACTACGAAGGTGAAGAAATCCCTCTTGAACCGATCGCCCCAATCGAAGTCGCCTCAGAACCTATCACTGTACCCGCTACCCCGATCGACTACGGCTTAGATTTGTCAGATGCGATCGCTCAAATTGGCATGGAAATCGATCGGATTGGCTGGACCAAAAAACAAGGCAGTGCCTACCTACAACAGACCTATAGCAAACGCACTCGGGCCGAACTCACCGAAGCTGAACTATTTGGTTTTTTGAGTTACCTGAAATCAATGCCCGCAAAACTCCAGCCTGAATTGAGCCAACTTCCGTTCTAACGTTTTAAAGATGATTTGGAGAAGTTTGAGTATGATTGACCCCGACATTACACCGGAACTTCTCCAGACCATTGATGTCCTCGAAACCTTAGAAAACCTCTACGACACCGCACCAACGGACGAAATCGCCAAAATCTTAATTGATGCTTGGCTAAAAATAACCCAAACTTTTCCACAAGATTTTCAAGAAGCAACCCAAGAAGATGCGGGCGCTGATGGACTACGCCGTTACATTCGGGTCAAGGCATTTTTCTCAAACCCAACAGAAAACCCCATTAGTCAAGCCGATCTCGCTCAATATTACGAAAATCGTCAGGAAGTAAATTGGGATGAAGAAGAGGATTGGGAAGAATGGGACGAAGATTAATAAGTAAGTTTAAATCTAATTTCGATTACGGGCTGGAATCGCCGGACCTCGATAGTAGCCTTCTTTGAAATCATTCAATTTATACCAAACCAAACCAATCGCCAATGCCGCAATCCCCATAGTCGGAACCACCACCGCCGACACTAATGCGATCGCTCCCAATGCCACTAGTAAGCGTTGTAAAATTAGGATATTTTTTAATGCAGTTCGGCAACTTTTACAATGTTTGGTATGGGAATGATATCGATCGAGTAATGCCTCGCGGGATTGACGAATTGGTAGGGTTTGATTGGGAAATGGATCTGCGCCAAAGGTAGAAAACCATTGTCGAAATTCAAACACAAACCGATCGGCCTTTGTCGGTAGATAGAATGCTTGGGAAAACCGATCGCTACCGCCCGATTTGTTCAATGCTCGTTCTTGCCAATGTAAAAAGATTTGGTCATCTTCTAAAATCGAATTTTGATTGATATGGGAATACCAATTCGGGGTCCACTTAATAAAAAATCTTGGAATTGGCGATGAAAGCTGAAATGGGAACATGGCAAATAATCGACATTCACCCTTGCGCGTCGGCGTTGCATAGACCGCTGTAATCGTCCGACCAAACAACTTCGAGGTCAAATCATGCCACATCAAATTCGGCGCAACAAACGTAGTATCCTGCGCCCCAAGTTTGCCTTTGCGTGGTCCTTCCGCCCAGTGCCCCACAAATCCATTACGCCCCGTACTCACAACTTCCAAGTCCATGGGAGCCGCATTTACCCGATTTCCCACAGATTTGTGATGGGTAAATGGCAAATGACTCGCATCCAGCACATTTTCCATCAATGTCACGGCATCATAGGGCAAATCTCGCGAAATGGTCATACAAATCCAAGCGGGATCCTCGCTATCGTAAGGTGCGATCGTTGGAATCGGAACTTGAGACGCAACAGCCGAATCCCCGCCATAGACAAACAGCAACCCCTGAGATTCTGCTGTCGCAAACACTGAAATACAAGCTCGCACTGCCTGATTAGCCCGATCGTCCTCATTCTGTTGCGGAATCCGATCGCACTTGCCCTCTCCTGTAAAGGCCCAGCCGTGATAGGGACATTCTAGCAGTCCATCCTCTGCAATTCGCCCTTCAGACAACGGGACTAAGCGATGAGGACATTGATCACGCATGGCCCGCCAACTTTCTGTAGCCCGATCCCACCAAATAACTAAATCAATTCCAAGCAAGGTGAAGGCATTGGGTGTCGTGCGCTCTAAATCCCGCAGAAAAAAGACTGGATACCACGCTTCTTTAGCATCAAAACGAGCTGCATCAGTCCCGCCGAGCAACCCGACATCTTTCAGATCTTGTGTCTTCAATTCTTGCGCTAACACCATGACTTACCCCAGCTAGACCTAGACAGCCTAAGAATATCGACTTAACAATTCACTATTTATCTTAATATAACGTTTTATGATTTCCCACATTTTTATCCCCCGATCGATCGTCCCGTATTCCATGGCATCAACCATTAATTACCAGCACCAACCACTACCTACAGCGTAATTCATAGTATTTTTTAGGCCACTCACCCTAAATCTGCGATCGTCTGCTAGATTAAGGGTGACTTAATACCTAAATCGCCATGACTCAGCAACTCAACTTAAAACCAGGTAGAAAGTCTATTTCCTCGCCGAAGGTAAAGTCTACTAATCCGGTGAAGAGTGCGCCCGCCCGGAAAAGTCGTAAGCGCTTGCCACTATGGGCTTCGCTATTAATTGCTGGAAATGGCATGTTGTTGCTGGGTGTTTCGATTCTGACAACCCAGCCGGAGCTGACGAAGCGGATCGTCAATAATCCACGCATTGCACCCTTGATTGCGAAAGTTTGGCCCAATGCTATGCCATCGGTTGAGCCTGTGGCTCCGATCGTTGAAGTAGCCCCGACTGAAGAAGTTGCTCGCACCGTGTTGAGCTACGACCAATGGCTAGAGGTGTTGAAACAAGAAGCAATAGCAGTGTCGACGAAAAATCCTGAGCGTCTGACGGTGTTGTTGGGTGACTCGTTGAGTTTGTGGTTCCCGCCAGAGCAGTTACCGAGCGATCGGAGTTGGCTCAATCAAGGCATGTCGGGTGAAACAACTGCTGCTATGTTGAAGCGGTTAAATTTTCTAGATGAGACTAAACCGCAGACTATTTTGGTGATGGCTGGAATTAATGATTTGAAGTCGGGGATTTCAGATGAAGAGTTGCTGACGAACTATCGCACTATGGTTCAAACCCTGAAGCAAAAGCATCCCGATAGTGAGGTGGTTATTCAATCGATTTTGCCCCATGGCGGCGAGTCCATGACAGTTGAAGAACGCGATCGATTGTTGGCGGTGTCAAATGAACAAATTTTTAAATTAAATCAAAAACTCGCCACTATTGCGAAAGAAGAACAGGTTTTATTTTTAAACCTAAATCCATTGTTCTCTAATAATGAGGGGATGTTGCGATCGGATTTAACTACTGATGGATTGCATTTGAGTCCGGCAGGCTATTTGGTCTGGAGTGCGGCCTTACAAACCTTTAGCCAAACTCAACTGCGTGTCTCTGCCTCAGCTCAAGCTGAAATGCCTCCATCTAATGCTGAGGCTAATGCCAATCAGCCTGTGGTGCCTCAACCTAAAACGCCTTGAGCCGGGGACTGCGGCAGATATTTTTGCAATTCTGCCAATAAAACTTCAAACCATAAAACGATCGATCTTCAACATTGTCTGAAGCAAGACATTTGTTCCCTGAATACACTGTTCAGGACTGGTATACTCTGCTTCTGAATGACTCAACCCATTCAAACTCGGCACAAAAATCATTCCCATCGCCGTAAATCGTCCCATTTCCTGTGCATCATGTCCCGCCCGACTGGGGAGATAAGCATAGTCTAGATTGAGATCCTGACAGACTTGTACGATCGTTTTTTGAATGCTATTTCCTGCCAATGTTGGTTTAAGGTTTAGCATTTCAGTAAAGCTGATTTGAGTTCCTGTTTCTAGGGAGATTTTTGCGATCACCGCCTGAATCTCTCGAATCAAGTAAGCTAAATTATCACTGTGCAAATCCCGTAAATCAATCCGCAAATCCGCCTCCCCCGCCACCGTATTCGTCGCATTGGGCAACACCGTCAAATAGCCAACTGTAGCCACCTGATCGCCGGGAGTCTCGATCGCAATGTCATTTACTGCCACAATAATCTTTGCCGCAGCCAACAGTGCATCCTTACGATCCGTCATCGGTGTTGACCCCGCATGGTTCATTCGGCCTATGACCTTGACCGCAAATCGATGTTGCCCCACAATTCCTTCGACAACGCCGATCGGACAATTCACCGATTCCAAAACTCCACCCTGCTCCACATGAAGTTCAACAAAGGCTTTGATTTCACTACGATCGCGTTTTGCAGTATGAATTTGATCCCAATTTCCCCCCACTTTTTCTAAACAGGTTTGAATTGGGGTGCCATCAAGTCTCGCATAGTATTCTGGCCCATCCACAATGCCACCACTCATGGCCTTACACCCAATCACCGATCGTTCTTCATCACTAAACACAAT
>JAYUEW010000162.1:0-10894 GCA_043739045.1 Synechococcales cyanobacterium | reverse complement strand
CATCTTCTCTGGACGATCGGCCAACACCGACATCATCGTGGCCTCGGCCCAAGCCTATCTCAATGCCCTAAACCGTTTATATAGCACCGTCACCAACGGTAATCTTAATCGAACCCAAGCACAACAAGAGGCCGGACGAGAAGCTGCAAGTGTGTAAAATCAAACTTCGGATTGGATAGAAGTTTTGTGCAAAAGTAGTCCGATCGATACTCAATAAATCGGGCTACTTTTTTGTAGATTTGTGATTTGATAACATGTTGTAATCTCTAAGATTTAGAATCGAGAAATTTTCTTGTTTCATTAAAAATATGGCATCACAGCGATCGGGCATCTCGCTATTGAACAACGCCTAATTCAGAAACAATACAATTGCGTCCATGATGCTTGGCAAGATATAAATACTTATCTGCACAGGAAACTAAACTTTCTGGCAACACCGTCAGCTTCGGAATCATACTAGAAATCCCCATACTTATGGTTACATAGGAACTCACATCAGATGTAGAATGAGGGATTTTTAGAGACGCGATCGCATCCTTTACTCGTTCCGCCAAACTTACGGCACCTTCTGTATCAGTATTTGCCAGAACAATCACAAACTCCTCGCCTCCATAGCGCGCCACTAAGTCACCACTACGTTGCACAGTTTTCTGAATAGCCTGTGCGACTTGTTGTAAACAAACATCTCCAGCTTGATGGCCGTAAGTATCGTTATAATTTTTGAAGTAATCAACATCACATAAAATTACCGACATCTCCCGTCCCTCTCGCATCGTCGTTAGCCAAGTATTTTGTAAAAATTCATCGAAGCGGCGGCGATTTGAAATTTGAGTTAACCCATCTAACGTCGCCAAAGATTCTAATTTTTGATTCGCTTGTCTCAGGGCTAATTCTGCTCGTTTCGCCAAAATTTCTGCCCGTTTTCGCTCCTGAATCTCCATTTCTAGTGCCAGGGTCCGTTCACTTACATCCTGTTCTAGTGTCTTGTTATAGTCCTCCAGAATCATCTGAACCTGTTTGCGTTCAGTAATGTCTAAAATGGTACCCTTCCAAATCCAATCGCCATTATCTTGCAATTCAGGATGAGCGTATACCTTAGTCCATTTGATTTGGCCCTGTGGCGTAACGATCCGATATTCTATATCGATCGGTTGGGATTGGGTTAGCGTCTGCTTTAGGAGATTTTGCAGAACTTGACGATCTTCTGGATGTGCAATGGTTTCGACCAAATGTGGATCTTCCAACAATTGATCACGACCTAGACCATAGAGATTCTGAATTTGCTCATCCAAATAACAGAACCCCGAAAACCCATCCGGCTTAACAAAATAACGAAAGGTCGCACCCAAGCAAGTTTCAGTTAGATATTTTAATTGATGTTCACTCGCTTCCTGTGCCTGTTTAGCCTCCCGTTGCGCTGTAGTATCAATCACAAAGCCATACCAAACTACATCACCATTCCTGAGCTTTTCTGGGGTTGCATAGCCCTGAAGCCATTTCGGGCCGGATGGAGTCCTAAAACTACCTTGATGAATCCAAGGTGTCATTGTTTCATAGGAACGAATCATTTCGGTCCGCATCGCTTCACGAGTCTCCGATGCCACTAATGTCCATAGATTCTCACGATCGGCTAACAGCCACTCTGTATTGACATCATAGGTTACACAGAAATGGCGACTGATGTCGATTAACTGGGTTTTACCATCGGGTGACATCTTGTATTGAAACGAGGCAGGCATCGTTTTGATTAAACTCTGGCATGAGTTGGCCTGCTCTTGTAAACGAATTAGGGTTTGATACTGAGCGGTAATGTCTTGGAATGTTACGATCGCACGTCGATGCTGATTTTTCCATATCGGCACGGCCTGCATTTCTAAAATGGTCTCACGTCCCTGACATAAGACCATCAGGTCATTGACCTTGACAGTTTCTCCCCGTAGAGCGCGACTGACCGGAAGTTGCCCACTAGGATAGCGAACCGGGGCATCGTCCGAAGTTTTTCCAAGTTGATAAAATTTCAGGCTTTTCCAACGGAATTGAGAACATCCGAGTAGTCCTTGTCCCATGGGATTGAGATAAGAACAGGTTCCATCTGCCTCAAAAATTGCACAGCCTATGGGTAAAAGAGCCAGCATTTCGTAGTCAAGGCCAGATAGCGAAGACGGGAGTGTCCCAGTACCAGAATGGGCAGCCATGTTCATAGGATAACGTGTCTAAATTGAATGCGGAACAGTAAACAGACGAACTATTTAATCCATGACAACTACTTATAAAGTCATGAATTCTTCATGGAACAAAGTTTAGCAATCGATCGTACGCATATCTCTTCGTAAAAGTTTGGTTGACAAAAACACTAGTTGTGCATCACTGGTTTTCGATCTAAATCCAGTAGAAATACTTGATATTTCTCAGTCTTAATTCACTAGACCTCGATCGTTGAAACCCTCACTGTAAGTTGATTTACGGTGCTGGCTTCTCTATAAAACACTTGATAATTAATAAATACTTAAGACAATACTAAGAATTCATTAAGTCAATGATGCCATCATACTTTGACATCCGAAAAAACACTATTTTTAGTTAAAGTACCTAGAAATTACAGTTTAGAGTAGCCTGGAAACAAGACATTTTATCAAACTGTTAAGAAAACATTTATTAAGTTACCTGACTGAAGTAGTGAGTTCATATTAAAAGTACAAAAAATGATTCAATGAACGTAATATCTTGTATCGTTTCTACACTTTAGATTAGTAGAACCATAATTCGCTAGTTCAAGCAATCTATACTTCCCCTCGAATGATGAATGAATAGTCTCCACCAGGCTCCAATTGATAATCTTTTGCTTCTAGAAAACGGCCTAATGGTTCTTTAATTAGTGCTCGTCCTCGTGACGGCTCTATTGCTAAATGTCCACGCCGAAAATCCCACACAAATGTCCATTCATAGTGTGATGTTTGCACTTCCCCCTCTAGCCGACCCATTTGCCACGATTGCCGCAGAACCCGAACATTCACATTAGTCTGAGGCAGTCGTCTACTCACAAGCCTCTACTCTCCCGCCACACGGTTATTAAATAGATTCATTGCCTTTTCCACTCCGTCCCGCACACTCACCTCGATCGCACTCACAGCAAACTGGTTTACCTCGTGAATTAGTTTCTTTTCAGGGGGTGAAAAACTTCCCAGCACATGGGTAATCGCATCGCTATTCTTCGAGCCGATGCCTACTCGAAGTCGGGGAAATTTCTGCGTTCCCAGATGGGCAATAGCGGACTTCATGCCATTTTGTCCACCCGCCGAACCCATGGTGCGTAATCTTAACCGTCCGACGGGTAAATCCATGTCGTCATAGACAACCATCACAGACTCAGGGGCTATTTTGTACCAATCCAGCACCGATCGAATGGACTGTCCCGAGTTATTCATAAATGTCAACGGCTTCAATAATCGGACTTTCTTCCCTCCTATTGTTCCTTCACCAAACAATCCCTGAAATTTTTTCGTGTCAGATAGGGAAATTTGCCACGATCGGGCCAATTCGTCCAACACCACAAACCCAATATTGTGACGGGTGCCATCATATTTTGCACCCGGATTTCCTAGGCCAACAATCAATTGAGGAATCGCAATCAACGGCGTAGTCGCTACATCAGTCATGAAATGCAATAAGAAAAACAGAGTCCACATCCTATCGCATTCCCGGCAGTTATGCGGATTCTTCAGGACTTGGGCTTGCTGTTTCGATCGCGGTTTCGATCGCGGTTTCGATCGGCAAAGGTTCAATCACTGTTACCTCGGCACTTTTCACCGCAAGCTCATTTTCGGCAGCCGCAGACAGACTGGGCTTCGGTGTCTCTTCAAGCTTGGCCGTCATCGCTTGAGAGGTCGGCTGAGAAAATGCGGTTTCTAGCACCTCAGCTTCCTTTTTGAACTCATTTTGAAATTCATTAGAGGCCTCCTGAAATCCACGCAGCGCCTTCCCAACACTTTTCCCGATTTCGGGCAGCTTCTTCGGCCCGAACACTAACAGTGCTAATACAAAAATTAGCGCCATCTCCGGCAGCCCAATCCCAAACACATTCATACGCCACGCGCCTCCACTAAAACTATGTTTTTGTCTAACTTTAACAGCAAAAAACCCCAGCATAGCTAGGGTCTAAACTGAAAAGAAGTAATGCTAGTACGATCGGGCACATCCGGGATCCAAAGCATCACCTTCGATCCAGAGCAGCCCAATTTGTCCTAGTTTCCTAAGCTCTTCCAACCCACTGAAAAATCATCCAGCAGTAGAGAGTTGTTGTAAATCTGCAAAATAATCAGCAGAAAAACAAGAAACAGTGCCATGAAGACACCCATAACCACCGTCGTACCCCAACCAGGGACAACTTTTCCGTATTCTGAATTCAAAGGACGAAGAATGTCTCCAAGACGCGTTCGCTGTGCCATAACTTACCTAGTCGTATATTTTCGACAGAAATTGTTAATTCTGCGTTACATTATAGGGGAAAGATCCTCATAATTCGAGAATAAATATGGAAGCTGCAATGGCTCTTAATGTTTCAATCTGTGCGTCCCTAGTTGGGTTGGCCGGATACGCAATTTATACAGCGTTTGGCCCGCCTGCAAAAGAACTGAACGATCCCTTTGAAGATCACGAAGATTAGGGCAAGCGAGTTAATTTTACGATCGCCTGAAAATTTAACTTTACCTGAATATAAAAGTAAGCGCTGACATGTTGCATGTTTGGCGCTATTTTTTATGGAAAGTAATGAGAGATTGTTCGATTAAACTCCAATCAACCCATTTTATCTTCAATCTATTCCTAAAGTTGTCAGGGTGAGAATATCTTCTCTCTTTAGGAAGATGGTGGGATCAATCAGGGATGGATTTAATTGAGGATGTTACAAATTCGATATTTTTGAACAATTAACAAAAAATAAGGACTATGGAATTTAAGGTGCATCAGGGTTTACACAATTTTTTCAACAATACAAACAGTATCTCTGACGATACCCACACTGCAAATTTTGAACCAAAGTTGGTTGAATGCCGGAGTATTCCGCCTGAACGAATTGGAATTAATGGGAAATATGACCATGATGGACTCGCTTCAAGAGTCAGGCTTCTTTTATCGGAGCAACTAACAAATTCTACGGAGGCTCTTCGAGTTTCGCAGCGTGGTCGAGTGGTGGTGGTGATTGGACCGTGGGTGACGGAGGAAATGGCTCAGAAAATTATCACCCTGACTCTCCAAGTGGAAGGGGCTACGTCAGTTGAACTTAATGGTGTGCATGTGCGTCCGAGATCACGCCCGATCGCTTACCTTGAATCAAATCAATATTTTCCAAATGTCTCTTAGCAACGCCTTTTAGCAATGCCTTTTAGCTTTGAATGCTGCTTAGTTTTATTTAAGAAAGATTTTGCACTGGATGCTGGCCGTAAGTCGGCAAAATTAGAGACCAATTGGTTCGATCGCCCGATAGGTATGCACGCTGAGCTAGGGATAAAATTTGCTCAACATATTGACCTTGGTGAACGATCGCCTCGATGATCATGGGGTTAGGTTGAAAATTCTGAAGCTCTTCATTCCACTGTTCTAGGCTCATGACCCGATCGATCGTCTTCTCTCCTGTTGTGGTTACAGGTTGCCGATCGCCGGGATGATAGACTCCAACATGATATTCTCCTCGCTGAGCTAAAAGATGAATCGCACAGATTTTTTCCTGGGTTGCAGCGATCGCAGACAAACTCGAAATCCCAAATAGTGGAATATTAAGCTGTTGAGCTAAAGTCCGCGCTGTGACGACACCCATGCGAGTTCCGGTGAAGCTACCCGGTCCATGGGCTACGGCAATATAATCCAGCGATCCCCAAGCCACATCGGCTAAAAAATCAGCCAGTTTCAAATGTAGCAACGCCGACAGGTCACGGCCTAAATCCCAAACCTGCACCCGAGGACTGCCATCACGCCCGATCGCCAGCCCCAAATCGGGACTACTAGTATGAATGGCGAGGCCCAAGGGAAAGAGAGGACGGGATGGCATCATGAGACGGGAGTCGTGGAGACTTAAATAAACTAAAAAATTTGCTTGTCTAGCCTACCATTGAAGAATGGATCTCCAAATTCGCTGATGTTCCGTTTTGCCTTATTGATTTCTTGAGCATTGCCATGACTGTTTTATCTGCAACCCAAAAACGTTCTGCAACCAAAACCCTTCAATACGCCTATTTCCCCGGCTGCGTCGCTCAAGGAGCCTGCCGTGAATTGGATCAATCGACCAAGGCGTTGACTCAGGCACTGGGTATTGATCTGATTGAGCTTAAAAAAGCATCCTGTTGCGGGTCCGGCACCTTTAAAGAAGATTCACAGCTTTTAGAAGACACGGTTAATGCTCGAAATATTGCCTTGGCTGAACAGTTGGGGTTGCCGTTGTTGACCCATTGCAGCACTTGTCAGGGCGTGATTGGTCATGTGGATGAACGGCTTAAAACCGCAAAGACGGAGGATCCAAATTATTTTGAGCGAGTCAATGGGTTCTTAACGCAACAAAGCTGTTCGCCATATCAAGGCAGCACGGATGTGAAACATATTTTATGGGCATTGGTGGGGGATTATGGATTGGAGGCGATCGCGGCTAAGGTCACCAAAAAACTATCGGGCTTAAAGTGTGCGGCGTTTTATGGCTGCTATTTATTACGATCGCAGAAGAATGGATTTGATGATCCAGTGAATCCACAGTCCATGGAAAATATATTCCAAACCGTGGGCGCAGACGTGGTGATGTATGACGGACGAACTCAATGCTGCGGGTGGCCCTTGTCGAGTTATGCAAGCGATCAATCATTCACCATGGCGGGCGGGCATCTTCAATCTGCTCTAGCTGCCGGGGCTGATTGTATTGTGACTCCTTGTCCCCTTTGTCATATGCAATTAGATTCTCGTCAAAGTGAGATTGAAAAAGTAATTGGTCAACCGCTTGGGCTGCCCATTTTGCATTTGCCTCAGCTTGTGGCGTTGGCGTTGGGGGTTAGTCCCAAGGAATTGGGTCTCGATCGGCATTTGGTTTCAACTCGATCGGTTTTAGAAAAAATTGGCCTATAGATTCAGGCTCTAGTTCCATGGGTCCTTAAATTGATTTTGGTTACGCCGTGCTTTAGTTTTTCTGGGTGCGGCGTACTTTACAATGAGAGACCAATCCAATTCACATCAGTCTAAACAGCGAACCCTCCCATGGTAGAGAATCGTAAGAGTCAAGTCGTCACCCAAGGTGCCGCACGATCGCCAAACCGCGCCATGTTGCGTGCTGTCGGGTTCCAGGATGCCGATTTTGCGAAACCGATCGTTGGACTGGCCAATGGATATAGCACCATTACGCCCTGCAATATGGGAATTAATGCCCTCGCACTTCGAGCTGAAAAAGCAATGCGCGATGCGGGTGGAATGCCTCAGATGTTTGGCACTATCACGATTAGCGACGGGATTTCTATGGGAACGGAAGGAATGAAATATTCCTTGGTCTCCCGTGATGTGATTGCAGACTCCATTGAAACGGCTGTCACGGGACAAAGTATGGATGGTGTGTTGGCGATCGGGGGGTGTGATAAAAATATGCCTGGTGCCATGATTGCCATGGCGCGAATGAATGTTCCTGCAATCTTTGTGTATGGTGGAACAATCAAACCCGGACATCACGATGGCAAAGACTTAACGGTTGTGAGTTCCTTTGAAGCGGTGGGTCAATTCAGTGCAGGCAAAATCACCGAAGACTACCTGGCCGACATCGAGCGCAATGCTTGTCCTGGAGCGGGTTCCTGTGGGGGAATGTTTACGGCAAATACCATGTCTTCAGCCTTTGAAGCGATGGGAATGAGTTTGGCCTATTCCTCTACAATGGCCGCAGTCGATGAAGAAAAAGCCGTCAGTGCTGAAGAGTCTGGTCGCGTTTTGGTCAATGCCGTTCGGAATCAATATCTGCCTCGCGACATCATCACCCGCAAATCCATTGAGAACGCGATCGCGGTGATTATGGCCGTGGGTGGTTCAACGAATGCGACATTGCACTTCTTGGCGATCGCAAATTCTGCTGGAGTTGAACTCGTCCTTGATGATTTTGAAACCATTCGTGCTAAGGTTCCCGTCATTTGCGATTTGAAACCGAGTGGTCGCTATGTTGCTACGGATTTACATAGTGCAGGCGGCATTCCGCAAGTGATGAAAATTCTGTTGAATCATGGATTGATTCATGGGGATTGTTTGACGATTACCGGCGAAACAATTGCTGAACGCCTTGCAAATATTCCTGATGAACCAAAGCCCCATGAACCGATCGCAGGTCATCCGGTCATTCGTCCTTGGGATAGACCGATGTATGCTCAAGGACATTTAGCCATTCTGAAAGGCAATCTAGCTGAGAATGGTTCTGTTGCTAAAATCACAGGGGTCAAAAATCCAATTATCACAGGTCCAGCGAGGGTCTTTGAATCTGAGGAAGATTGCTTAGCGGCCATTCTCGCTAATAAAATAAATGCGGGTGATGTGTTAGTCATTCGCTATGAAGGGCCAAAAGGCGGTCCTGGAATGCGCGAAATGTTAGCCCCCACGGCGGCAATTATTGGTGCGGGTTTAGGTGATTCGGTTGGTTTGATTACGGATGGTCGTTTTTCCGGTGGCACCTATGGAATGGTTGTGGGTCATGTTGCGCCGGAAGCCTTTGTGGGTGGAACGATCGCATTGGTGAATGAAGGGGATTCAATTACGATCGATGCGCCTGCTAGACTATTGCAACTTAATGTACCCGATGCAGAGTTGGCCATTCGTCGTGCCGCTTGGAAAGCACCTGCACCGAGATATACCCGTGGAGTCTTGGCGAAATATGCCAAACTTGTTTCATCAAGTCATTTGGGTGCGGTGACGGATTTGGGATTGGGCTAGGGACTAGCTGAAGCTGAAAGGGTGTTTAATAAGTCCGATCGTTCTTGCCTAGAGAGACGATCGGGCTTTTTACTACAGGTATTTTTAGGGTATGTGTATCTAGTGTTTTTATGAGTTTATGACCTATTTTCTCAGCAAGAAGAACAGGAACCGCATTGCCAATCTGCCGCATAGCTTCTCCCCAAACACCCTTAATCACAAAGTCCGGAGGAAATGTTTGTAGTAATTTCGCCTCACATACAGTCAAGTATCGGACCTTCCCATCTGGAAAACGAATCATATTCTCCCCTCCCGGAACACCGTGATCTCCAGCTTTGAGCGTTTTTGCAGGTAAATCTAGGGTACTGCCCGTATGTCCTGGATAAATTCGTGCACCCTTACGAAATATATGGTCACTTATTCCATGGTTAGACTGAGGATTTGGCAGATTGTGAAGCGTGTCTCTAACCGTTTGCCAAGCCATAAAGGTTGGTTCAAATGCCCCATACTTCTCTGAAAGTCTGAATGCTTTATCTTCTATTAATTTATCTATCAGTGGGCGATTAGATTTACATATTTTGTGCTTTTCCCAGTATTCTCCCGTAACATACATATCCCAAAATAGTTTTTCTGACGAATGAGTTTCTGCTGGGAATGACCAAAAACAGTCTAAATCAGATCTAATCCCCACAATTATCACACGCTCTCGGGTTTGGGGTACTCCATAATTTGCTGAATTAATAAGTTTAAACTGGACGTTATACGTTATTCCTGAATAAGAGTGTCGGCTTACCTTACGGAGTTCATCTAGCTGCTGTCGCCAATCGAAAATTGCCTCTGTAATCAGATTTGGGTAGGTCAGTCTAAGAATAATGTAATCGAAATAGTCAGCAAATGTTTGGCGAAGTAAGCCTTTAACATTTTCAAATATGAAAGCCTTCGGTTTAAGCTTTTCGATCGCACGTATTGCGTAGGGAAACATATCACGATTGTCCTGCTCACCTTTGTGTTTCCCCCCAAGGGAGAATGGCTGGCATGGAGGACCACCTGCAACAATCTCAATATTGTCTAACATTTCTAGATTGAAGTCTCTTACATCTCCGAAAAAAATGTTTCTTGGCTCGAAATTTTCACATAGAGAGGCATAAGCATGTTTATTAAACTCCACAAGTGCAGCGTGTTTTAAGCCTGACAATTCTAGGCCTTTTGCCAAACCACCTGCACCAGAGAACAGTTCAAGAGAATTCATCGTTGTTCCTCGATGTTTCTTAGATGACGTAGAAACACCCCCTTGTAGAAATGCTACGATCGGGTCAAACCATTTCCAAAACGCTATCATGTCTAGAACTGCCTTCGATTCACCAAAATATAAATCTTTCCAACTCCCCGGCGCAAAGCCTCAGTACAATCCCGATCGCTATGGTCAAGTCACCCACATCGCCCTAGATCTGAAACTCGACATTCCTAATCAAATTTGCAGCGGAACCTGCACGACAACCCTACATCCTATTCGTAATGGCATCACATCGATCGTTATGGATGCGGTTGATATGGAAATTATCTCCATTCAGGTATCGAATGAAGTTCAAAAATATGATTATGATGGAAAGCAGATTACGATCGAGCTTACCCATGCAACCACGATCGGCAAGCCCATCAGTTTAGAAATTGCATATAAGTTAGACAAACCCGATCGGGGAATGTACTTTGTTCAGCCAAATGAATATTTCCCAAATAAACCAACGCAAGTCTGGACCCAAGGCGAGGACGAGGATTCGCGCTATTGGTTCCCGTGTTTTGACTATCCGGGACAGTTGGCGAGTTCTGAAATTCGGGTGGAAGTTCCCAGTAGTTTTACGGCTATTTCTAATGGGAAATTAGAGAGTGTTGAAGATAAATCAGATTCTAAAATTTATCATTGGATTCAAACCGAAGTTCACCCGACTTACTTAATGACCTTAGCCGTCGGAGAATTCAGCGAAAT
>JAYUEW010000161.1:0-7166 GCA_043739045.1 Synechococcales cyanobacterium | reverse complement strand
TTCCAGATAGGATGATGCCAATCCGTGGGTGTACCAGGATGTGACGAAGGTGGTGCCTGTGAACCAGCCGCCCAGTGCTAGAAATGCACAAGGGAACAGTAAGATTCCTGACCAACCTACAAACACAAAGCGATCGCGTTTTAGCCAGTCGTCAAGTACGTCAAATACGCCCCGCTCTGGCGCACGCCCCATTGCTATGGTCATGTACAAGTCTCCAAAGGATAAATATATAAGGACGGCAACCCATCGAACTGAGAACGTTTAGTGTTCTGTGTATGAGAGATTGTTTACGTTTCTTCACACAGTATAGGGGAAGCTTCGGCAATCCGCCAAAATTTTTGAAAAAAGCGGCGGGAAAAACAATTCGATCGATCGTTAAGCTCCTTATAATGGGTATTGCACGCCCACGGGATGAACTGACGGTTATGTTTATTTTGGAATTTACATTGAAGGGTCCAAGTACCTTGAGCATCCAGAAAAAAGAGCAAGCAGACGCTGAATCTGCATTTCAGATGCTCGTAAGCGCCTTAAAAGGCGACAATGATGGACTGATTGAACTCACCTGTGACCATCAGACCAACAAAAAAGTTGCGCTGCTCGGAAGTTCTGTCCTTTCGGTACAAATGTATGAAAAAACCAGCGGTGGAGCTGGTGGACGCGCTCCTGGGTTCTTTGCCCCGAACGCATAGCACGATCGGAACAAACCGCGCAAACTCAATCTGCACTGTACTCTTGCTTAGGAGATCCCAGTGCTACCTGAGATTGTGCGGTTTGTTTTTGGTCTAATTTTTTGAAGAGCAATTATTTGTAAAGGACTTTTAAGGAAACCATCATGAATTCTGCGATCGCGACTCATGATTTGAGCTTTGAGTGGAAAACAGGTCAATCGGTCCTTAAAGGGTGTTCCTTGGAGATTCCCCAAGGCGAATTTTGGATGCTGTTGGGAACGAATGGCTGCGGAAAATCTACACTTTTGCGCCTAATTGCGGGACTATTGCCTCGTCAAAGTGGCACGATTCAGGTCTCCTCAAAACTTGGGTTTGTCTTTCAGAATCCTGACCACCAGCTTGTTATGCCCACGGTTGGCGCAGACGTTTCCTTTGGATTAGTCCGGGAAAAACTCAGCTCTGCCCAAGTCAAATCCCGTGTTTTGGAAGCGCTAGCCGCCGTTAATCTTCTAGAATTCAGCCGTCGTCCTATCTATGCCCTTAGCGGAGGCCAAAAACAACGGGTTGCGATTGCCGGGGCGATCGCGACTCACTGTGACGTTTTACTCCTAGATGAACCGACCGCTCTTTTGGATCCTGATAGTCAGCTCGAATTAGTAGCCCAAGTTCAACGCCTAGTTAAAGAACGCGGTATTACGGCTCTTTGGGTGACCCATCGGCTTAACGAGCTGGACTATGCAGATGGTGCACTCTTAATGGATCAAGGTGCCGTCATCGATCTCGGCGATCCGGCAAGGCTTAGAACCCGGATGATGCAAATAGAAACTCAGTCAAGCTTTGATGAGAGTAAGCCGTGACAAGATCAGATCTGGGTGTCATCATGGATAACGATCGCTCCTCCATCTGCCAAACTATGTACCATGAAACCCGATAAGCCCCAAGCACTCCTCTTCATTGACGGCTACAACATTGTCGGGGCGTGGACTGACTTGAAAAAAATTCGCGATCGTCATGGGCTAGAGGAAGCACGTCATCGTTTAGTAGACCATCTGACCGGGTTTTCGGTTTACAACGCCTACAACACAAAAATTGTGTTTGATTCGCAGTATCGAGATGGCGGCAGCACGGAACAGGTAATTACTGAATTTCTCGCCATTCACTACACGAATCATGGTGAAACGGCTGATACGTTCATTGAGAAATCCTGTGCGGATTTTCGCCAAGACATTCGCAAATTTGAACAGCGGATCATTGTGGCCACTAGCGATCGTGCCCAACAGCTTACGGTGGGCGGTTATGGTGCAGAATGGATTTCGGCCCCTCAACTTTGGCGAGAAGTGGAACTGACCAATGCTCATGTCCGTCTTCGTCAAAAAACCAAAAATAAATCATCAGGGCGTTTTCTGATCAATTCATTGGATCCAGAAGCCCAAGCCAAACTCGATCGGCTTCGGTTCAACAAATAACCCCACAAAAATTATTTATTGAAGACTCCCAGAACTTTTCTGAAAAAAGGGTTGTAAATCTTGGAAGAGCTTGTTATATTAGATGACGTTGAGAGCGTTCCTCAGTAGCTCAGTGGTAGAGCGGTCGACTGTTAATCGACTGGTCGCAAGTTCGAATCTTGCCTGGGGAGTTTTAAATTGTTAGAAAAAGTCTTACAGAAACGTAGGACTTTCTCTTTATTGGTTTTCAATATAAATACTGATCTAATTAAAGGAACGATCGGTTGATATCTACGGGATCTCTCCTAGAACATTTGCGGGAGAGCAGGGCACCTTAAACACATAGCGATTTAGCCCATTTCCCTACAACCGACATGATCACTACCCTTTCCAAGTTCCCCATCTGGCATTATCTCAACCAACCCCTGTTTTCAAGCTCGACTGCAACTCCTGTTTTGAATCCTCGTCGGTTTCTATATCGTCACCGCATTGAGTTGCTTGAACGATGTCTAGAACGTGAATCCAGACCCAGCGAAAAATAGACATACCAACGCAAAATACCCAATCCAATGCGTTGCTTCGCCGCAGATTCCCACCATCCCTTAGAATAAAGACTCATTGCGAATTCTTTTAGGTTGACGGGTTTTCATTGATGACGAAGCAGCGTATTCTCTCCGGTATTCAGACAACGGGCGACCTTCACTTAGGGAATTATCTCGGCGCAATTCGTAACTGGGTTGAAATTCAGGAGCAGTACGATAGCTACTTGTTCATGGCTGACCTTCACACCATCACAGTGCCCCATGATCCAAAAGTGTTGGCTAGCACGACCCGAAGGATTGCCGCCACCTATCTCGCTTGTGGAATTAAGCCAGAACAAGCCACTATTTTTATTCAGTCTCACATTTCTGCCCATGCCGAACTTGCCTGGATCCTTAATTGCATTACCCCGCTGAATTGGTTGGAGCGAATGATTCAGTTTAAAGAGAAAGCCCTTAAGCAAGGTGAAGATGTCAGCGTGGGATTGTTGGATTATCCTGTGCTGCAAGCGGCTGATATTTTGTTATATGAGCCGGATCATGTTCCAGTTGGCGAAGATCAACGACAGCATTTAGAGCTGACTCGTGATATTGCTCAGCGGGTTAATTATAAGTTTGGGACTGAAACTGAGCCTGTTTTAAAAGTGCCAAATCCACTGATTCGCAAAGAAGGCGCACGGGTGATGAGTTTGGCGGATGGGACACGCAAGATGTCTAAGTCGGATCCCTCGGAACTTAGTCGTATTAGTATTTTAGAGACGAATGATTCGATCGCAACTAAGATCAAAAAGTGTAAAACTGACCCAACACGCGGCTTAGAATTCGGCAATCCCGATCGGCCTGAGTGTAATAATCTTTTGACGCTATATATGCTGTTATCGGGACAAACCCAAGCGGCAGTGGCAGCGGAATGTGCAGAGATGGGCTGGGGACAGTTTAAACCCTTGTTGACGGAGACGACGATCGCAGCAATTTCTCCCATTCGCGATCGTTATGATCAGATTTTGGCAGAACCTGAGTATTTAGATACGGTGCTGCGAGAGGGCCGGGAAAAGGCTGAAATATTGGCCAATGCAACACTATCTAAGGTGAAAAATGCACTGGGGTTTGCGCCGATGATCTAGCCTGCAATCCAAATAACTGAGAAATTACGTAAAATTATGAGGCTAACTATAAAATTCTGATGAAACGATTCTGTGGAATCTGAATTCAGATTACGCTGGGGTAATCGTTTCTTATAATTTTTTCGCTAGTATGGCACGATCGCCCCTAACCCACTTCCGGACCGCCCTCGCTACAGGGGATTTTCTGATTACTGCTGAGGTTGCTCCGCCCAAGGGAACAAATCCAGCTCACATGATCGAGATGGCAAAGCAGCTTAAAACTCGCGTGCATTCGGTAAATATTACGGATGGCAGTCGAGCGGTGATGCGTATGTCATCGTTGGTGTCGGCCTTATTGTTGTTGGAAGAAGGAATTGAACCCATCTATCAGTTGGCTTGCCGCGATCGGAATGCGATCGGGTTACAAGCCGATTTGCTGGGTGCCTATGCACTGGGGATTCGGAATGTGTTGGCATTGACGGGAGATCCAATAAAAGCGGGCGACCATCCAACCTCTCGGGCGGTGTTTGAATTGGAATCGATTCGGCTGTTGCAGATGATCAGGAAGCTGAATTCTGGTTTTGACTGGACAGATCACGCCTTGACCGATGGTGCGACAGACTTGTGCATGGGTGCTGCGGTGGATCCACAGTGTGGGAGTTGGTCGGGATTACAGCGTCGCTGTGAGCGCAAAGTTGAGGCGGGTGCAGAGTTTTTTCAAAGTCAGTTGATTACGGACTTCGATCGGCTGGACAAATTTATGACCGAAATTGCTAGGCCCGCTGGCAAACCAGTTTTAGCTGGAATTTTCTTGTTGAAATCAGCGAAAAATGCGCGTTTTATTAATCGAGCTGTTCCGGGAGTTAGTATTCCAGACCATATTATCGATCGCTTAGAACGAGCAACCGATCCACTCCAAGAAGGAGTCACGATCGCGGCTGAACAGGTAAAATTGGCTCAAAGTCTTTGCCAAGGCGTTCACCTAATGGCAATTAAGCGAGAAGATTTGATTCCGCAGATTTTGGACAGAGCGGGGGTGAAACCAATTCGTCAAGCGGCGATCGCGGTTTAACGAATCAGAAAGATTCTGAGCAGTCCACCGACAACATTTATCATCGACATTCCTAAACCATTGCCGCCTCTGCCCTCCGTTGATTCAATCGGTTTTTTCATCTCCAGCAAAATCCGATCGCTTGATTCCAATCCCGCTTTGTCGCCCTGGACTTTAAATAGCTCATTGGCTTGTCCCATATCTGCGATCGCCGCCGTCCGATCGCCTGTTTCAAACTTCGCAATCCCGCGTCCAAAGTACGACGGAGCATGAACAGGATTTCTCAGTAGAGACTGGGTGAATTGATCAATAGCAATGTCATAACGTTTTTGGCGAGTCGAGTCGGTGGCCCATTGATAATATTGTTCAGCGGTGCCTACTGTACTGGGTAAATCGATCGCAGCCTGGATTGTTGCGCCATCAAGCAGCGTACCCGTCAAAATTGCTCCCGTAAATACCGTTCCCCGCAGATCTGTATTGCGCAGATCAGCCCCAGTCAAGTCCGCCCCGCCAAGATTTGCGCCACTGAGGCTAGATCCAGCTAGTTTTGCATTACGAAGATCTGCGCCGATTAGGTTAACGCGGCTTAGGTTAGCCTGCTGCAAATTTACGTTACTGAGACTCGCACTCTGAAGATTCGCCATAACCAGGCTGGCACCTTGAAGGTCACAACTCTGACATTGTTTTGTCGATAGCAATTGACGAATGTGATCGAGATTTTCGGCCTTTGCGATGCTTCCGATATTGGTGGCAACGATCGCAAGTGCAGTCCAGGGCAATAGTTTTCGACTCAAAGAGAATTGGAAGTCATTCACGAGCGTAATCCTCCAGAGGATATAGAAGAACTTTAAATAAATCAGAACCTAGAGCAAACGGCACTCCATGGTACTGTGAGGTTCCCAAAACGCTCATCAAGTACCACAACCTCAATTCAACACTCAAAATTCCCTGACCATGCCCAAAAAACAAAAGTTCCCCCACCTCCTCGGCTCAAAATGGACCGCCTGCGAAGCAACATTTGGGTGGCGACACTTTGCTGTGGTGAATCGTAAAAATGAAGAAGGCCATGTCTTTGCTGAACTAGAGTCGTCCTGCGATCAGACTGTTCGGTTTTGGGTTAATGCTAAAAACTTGCGCGACAGACGACGGTGGTTGCCGGGATGGACGACGTTGGAAGAGTTGGGGATTGAACCGAGCAAGTATGCAAAAAATGTTGCCAAAATTCAGGCTTCAGTTGAGACCGATCGGCCCTTGGAGACCGATGGTCTGGACTCTAACCTAACGCCTTAAGCAAGGCATCACCCATAGCTTTGCAACCCACCACTTCAAATCCAGCAGATACAATATCGCCTGTCCGATAGCCCTGATCCAACACCGCGATCACCGCAGCCTCGATCGCATCTGCCGCCACCGCTTGGTTCAGGTCATAACGCAACATCATGGCCGCACTGAGAATCTGAGCTAATGGATTCGCCTTATCTTGACCTGCAATATCCGGCGCAGATCCGTGAACTGGCTCATATACACCGGGTTGACCGGGATGACTGAGGCTCGCCGACGGCAACATGCCAATACTGCCCGTGAGCATGGCGGCAGCATCTGACAAAATATCGCCAAACAGATTGCTCGTGACAATAGTGTCAAACTGCCGAGGCGATCGAACCAGTTGCATCGCAGCGTTGTCCACATACAGGTGAGAGAGTTCAACCTCTGGATAGTCAGCGGACATCTCAGTGATTTTGTCACGCCACAGTTGAGAGACTTCCAGCACATTAGATTTATCGACTGAACAAAGTTTTTTTCTGCGTTTCATTGCAGTCTCAAAGGCGACTTTGCCAATCCTATTTATTTCGCTTTCCGTATAAGTCATGGTATTCACACCCCGCTTCTCACCCGATTCGGTCGTGAAAATGCCACGCGGTTCACCAAAATACAATCCGCCCGTCAATTCGCGCACGACCATAATATCTACCCCTTCGACGACTTCTCGTTTTAAGGTCGAAGCATCAATAAGCTGGGGCAAAATTGTCGCAGGCCGGAGATTTGCAAATAAATTTAGGCTCGATCGCAGGGCCAGAAGTCCCGTTTCCGGACGTTGATGACGGGGCAATGAATCCCACTTGTAACCGCCGATCGCAGCCAATAAAATTGAATCACTATTTTTGCAAGCTTCAAGGGTTGCGGCTGGAAACGGATCGCCCGTCGCGTCGATCGCACTGCCACCAATTAGGGCTTCTGTAAAGGTAAACGTCAGATCAAATTTTTCACCAATGCGTTTTAGGACTTGAACCGCGATCGCCATGATTTCGGGTCCAATGCCATCGCCGGGAAGCAGTGTGATGCGGTAATTCTGTGCCATG
>JAYUEW010000160.1:0-15197 GCA_043739045.1 Synechococcales cyanobacterium | reverse complement strand
TCAACTCTTGCAAACAATGGGCGTACCAGAATCGGCGATCGTGCTTGAACCCAATGCACTGAATACCTATGAGAATGCGATCAATGTGCAGACGATCCTAACCGATCGTAAAATTGAGCGTTTTTTATTGGTGACATCCGCCGTCCATATGCCCCGATCGATGATGATTTTTCGCAAGCTAGGAATGCAGCCGACAGCAGCCCCGACGGACTATACCCGTACTGATGTTGAATCTTTAATCAATGGGCCACAAGACTTTTTACTTAGCACATTTCCCGATGCTGAGAATCTCCGGGACACCAATCGGGCGCTCAAAGAATACCTTGGGATTTTGGTCTATCGATTAAAGGGTTGGGCGTAATACAGGACTAATGTTTTTCGGGAAGCTGAATGGGGAGTTGAAGCTGGGATGCGATCGTTTCAAGCGGTTGACGAAAGGGTTCGCCGCCTTGTTTAAGAACCGGAGAAAGTATGTTCAGAATCGCTAGAAAATACGCTTTCAGACGAATGAGTTTGCGACGATAGGCGACATTAACTTCGTTTTGCAAATCTTCCAAATAGACTTCAACCAGTTCTCGACGGCCTTCGGGAATTAGGGTGATTTGGGTATTGATTTGGGCGATCGATTCGGCAATACGAGCATAGTCAATAGGCTGAGTTCTAGGATCGATCGATGGTGAGGCGATCGGGTTAGGAACGATCGCCTCACTAATTTTTATACTTGCACTTTCGAGGGAGGCTTTACCCTGGTCCGTCAAATAAGCGCGCACAACTAAGAACTCTCGGGTTTCGTTATCGTAAACTCGGGCAACTTTCAGGTAGCCATCATCAGCCAGCGTGTTGAGGTAGTAACTCGTCATCTGCATAGAAGAACCTAGGGCTTTAACAATGTCTTCACCCGTGATCTTGCCTTCATCGATAACCCGTAGTATTTTGAGTTGCCGATCGTTCAGTCGTGCCATGATTCATTTCCAGCGGTAATCAGGTGCGATCGTACTTCAGGAATCATAAATTCTGCATATTTGCTGGCGGATAAATTAGCTAGCCAACAAATTTAGTGACGGATGACCCCAGCTTCACAATCACGCAACCAAGTTTTAATGGCTTGGGCCGTGATACTTTGGCTACTTTCGCGAAGGGGAGTAATTTGGTTGATGAGTGGGTAGGAGCTGAGGCGGGTGAAGCTTTGGGAGAGTTTCCAGCCTTGACGAGTTTGGACGAGAAAAAGCCAATGGTATTGTTGGAACTCCGTGGTTTTTTGACTGAAGGTTTGGCGTTCTAGGGTGGTGATGAAAAGCTGATGGAGGTTGGGATCTGAGACGGGTGGAGAACCGGGTACTTTCAGAGGGTCTAGGTTGGGTTGACTGGCGATGATAACTTGGCTCATTTCTGGAACTTGAAGTCGGGTGCCATTTTTTAAGGCTGCACGATTTGCGTAACTCGGTAAATCACGGACTAGGAGATTTGCAAGAGGTTCGATCGTGGTGGGACAGGCTTGTTTGTTTGGGATGGTGATGGAGACGATCGGAGACACAGCCGTAAAAAACATGGGGGCTAAGGACAGATAAGCGGATTAGTCGTTTGGATTGGAACAGCGCAAGCAATCTGCCAATATCTAGCTTAAATCATTGACAATTTTCTCGAAGGCAGCGGCGGGATCGTTGGCAGCAGTGATCGGGCGACCAATGACTAAGTAATTGGCTCCGGCTTCGATCGCATCTTTTGGGGTCATGGTGCGCTGTTGATCGCCATGGTCTGAACCGACAGGACGTACACCGGGACAGATGAGTAGAAAATCTTGGCCGCAGACCGATCGTAAATTCTTCGCTTCTTGGGGAGAACAAACAATTCCCGATAAGCCACTTTGCTGGGCCAGTTTAGCCATTGCAACCGTATAGTCTGCGACATTCAGAGTGCTGTGGAGTTCTTGGGTCAGAATTGTTTCGTTGATGCTAGTGAGCAGGGTGACGGCGATGATGTTGGGCGGGGCAAGGCCAGCGATCGCAGCAGCATCTTGGGTGGCATCTTGGGCAAGGCGCAATCCGATGGATCCATTAGCGGCATGAACTGTGAGCAAATCAACCCCATAACGAGCGGCAGAGGCACAAGCTCCAGCAACGGTATTAGGGATATCGTGAAACTTGAGATCGAGAAAGATTTTTTTATCTTTGCGTTTGAGCGTGTGAAGCAGGCGTTCTCCAGTAGCAACAAACAGCTCAAGACCCACTTTCCAAAAGGTCACATCAGGGAGCCGATCAATCAATTCTAGGGCAGAGGCTTCTGTCGATACGTCAAGCGGGACGATAATGCGATCGATCGGATTCATCAAGAGATCCTATAAAGAGCGAATCCATCATAGATCTCGGTGCGCCTAGTTCTACGTATTAGGCTGAGTATTTCAGACTGATCAACAGATTAAGAAGTGAAAAAGAAGCCGACTTACGGCCTCCTTCATTCCAAGCAATCTAAAGATAGATTTGTCTTGAATACTACACTGTAGCTAACTCTTTTTCAGGACGTTTACTGTTACGAATTCCTGCGATCGCATCCTTGTAGTCTGGTGCATTAAAGACAGCAGAACCCGCAACAATAGCATTAGCTCCCGCTTCCAAAACTTGCCAAGTATTATTTCCCTTTAATCCGCCGTCTACTTCAATCCAAGGATCTAAACCGCGTTCATCGCACATTTTCCGCAGTTGCTGAATCTTGGGAACCACGGATGGAATAAAGCTCTGACCACCAAAGCCAGGATTTACACTCATGATCAATACAAGATCACAAAGATCTAAAACATAATCGATCGTGTCTAAAGACGTTCCTGGATTCAAGACAACACCTGCTTGTTTGCCCAAGTCTTTGATCATTCCCAACACCCGATGAAGGTGAGTCGTAGAAGTTTGCTCTGCATGAACAGAGATAATGTCTGCACCAGCTTTTGCAAAGTCAGCCACATAGCGCTCAGGTTCAACAATCATTAAATGAACATCAAGCGGCTTTTTTGTGTGGGGACGGACGGCTTGAACGATTAATGGACCGATCGTAATATTAGGAACAAAACGACCATCCATGACATCCACATGGATCCAGTCTGCACCCGCAGCATCCACTGCCCGAATTTCTTCACCTAAACGACCAAAATCAGCGGACAAGATGGACGGTGAGATCATCGTGGTTTTTTGGGAAGTCATGGCAGGCTCAAAAATAAAGGATTGACAGTGCGTGGTCTCGAAAATCACGGAGAACACTACACAGATGTGACCAGTTTAACAAAACGTGAATCTTTTTTAGCACTACTTTTTTAGCACCCTTATATCTCCCAAACATCTCCCACATCTCTCTAGAATGTCTCTAAGATACAAATACGAAACGTTCAAGTAGGCGGTTTGAGATGACGAGAACGCAACAACCGCCCCACCGATCGCATCCGATCGTATCCCTTAGTGTTTTGATAGTGGCGAGTCTATTCAGTACCGGATTCACAGTTGTTCCTCCACCAATAGAAGAAGGTTCGAGCGGACCTAATGGAATTGATGCCCTTCGACTTCAGCGATCGCCCTTTAATTTGACGGGGCGAAAAATTGTAATTGGTCAGGTCGAAGTGGGCCGCCCACCGATGTTTGGGGTTGATAAAGCCCAAGATAAGTTAAAGCGAATCCAGCCTGAACATTCGTTTTTTCATCTCAAACTCAATCAGGTTTTTTATCGCGATCGGCTAGCTATTTCTAGCAATCCAACAATAGATCAAATCGACGGCGAGACGCTCCAAACCCAAGTCGATCCCCATGCCACCCAAGTCGCCAGTATCCTTCTCGGCCAGCACAAACTGCTACAAGGCATAGCGCCAAATGCCCGAGTTTATTCGGCAGCAGCAGGTGGCATCATGCGAGGTGCCCAACGAGAAGATTGTCTTGCGGCCCAAACAGTGGCCTTGCAAAATAGTAATGATGTCCGGGTAATCAATCTCAGCTTTGGCGAATCACTCTCAGAAGACCCACGGCCTAATGCGTTGCTCGATGGCAATGCGCTTTTGACACAGTGCATCGATTGGTCGGCACGGGTTCAGGATGTGTTGTATGTGATTGCGGGAAACCAAGGGAAAGGCGGCATTCCGATTCCAACCGACCATTACAATGGCATGACGATCGCCTCTTCAAACGCCATGAACGATCGCCACAGCAACCAGTCCAGTAATCGGTTCAGTAATCAATACAATAAAATCGGGTTCTCAAATCTTGGTGACACTAGCCTCAGTCAGCCCCGTCGTAGCCGAGAAAGTAATGCTGGAGACCGCCGACAGGTTGCGCTTTCAGCCCCCGGCTACCACATCACCGTTCGTAAGCTGAATGGTCAAATCACCACCGCAACAGGGACCAGTTTCGCCACGCCCCATGTCACGGCGACGGTTGCACTGCTTCAGGAATGGGGCGATCGGCAACTTGTGAAAAGCTGTAAGCGGGGGAGTGGTTGCTCATTGCCCTGGACCACGGATGCGCGCCGTCATGAGGTGATGAAAGTAGTATTGATGAATGCAGCAGACAAGCTTGCGGACTCTGGCGATGGTAATTTGCTGGGGATGTCTCGGACGATGATGCAAAAAAATAATCAGAACTGGTTCACGGCTCAAAACGTTTCATCCAATTCAACTAGCAATCCATCTCAGCTAAATGTTCAATTCGGCACCGGGCACCTGAACGCTAGCCGAGCCTATCAGCAATTCAACGGTGGACAATGGAAACCGGGAATAGTACCCCCGATTGGCTGGGATTATCGAACCATTGATCAATCTCGGGTTGTGGATTACGCGATTTCGCCCGAGCTTAAAGCCAACAGCTACATTTCCCTGACCTTAGCTTGGGACCGCCGAGTCGATTTGCAGGACCGGAATCTGAATGGAAAATTCGACCTGACGGAGACCTTTGTCGATCGGGGTTTAAATAATCTCGATCTCTATCTGATGTCCATGGATGAGCAAGATACTCGCCGTAGCATTGCCTCGTCTGTTAGCAATGTGGATAGTGTGGAACATATATTTCATAAAATTCCCCGATCGGGCCAGTACAAAATTCGGGTAGTCTTTCGATCGCAAATCAATGAACCGACTCAGGCCTTTGCTTTAGCGTGGTGGAGCGTTCCGGTCGTTAGTCTACGTTAATAACTTGAAAGTTAATAACTTGAAACACTCAAACTAAATATGTCCCGAAATCGATCGTTCTCCGTTGTATCTAACGTTATCTAGAATCAATTACAAGCGCATCACCGGGCATCCATGAAGAATCATCAACTTAATCGAAAAATTGGAGGATCCCTATTAGCCCTGAGTCTAATGTTGGGCGTAATTGGTTGTACTGCCCCAGCCAGCCGATCGGCAGATCCGCTGCCCACCGCCAGCCGACCCAATTCTTTTCCTATTGCCCAGCCCAGCATTGACGGATCAACTTCTCGGCCTACATCAATGCTAAAACCCATGAACCCTAAGCTGATTGCTGCCCAAACCCGATTTAGCTGGAATCTTTTCTCAACAATTCACAAAAAAAATCCCCAGAAAAATCTATTCATTTCGCCCATCAGCATTTCGCAAGCGATCGCGATGATCTACAACGGTGCAGCGGCGGAAACCCAAACAGCGATCGGATCGGCACTTGCCCTAGAAGATTTGTCGTTAGACGATTTTAATAGCGCCAACGAAGATCTCCGCAACGCCCTAGAATATCCCGGCAAAGACATTCAGCTCAGCATTGCGAATTCCATTTGGACCAACCAAGATACGCCCATTAGTCCTAACTTTATCCGTCGCAATCAACAGTTTTATAACGCTAAGGTCGAGTCTTTAGATTTCAATAATAAAAAATCGATTGGCATCATCAATAATTGGGTCAAACGTAATACCCAAGGCAAAATTGAGGGAATTGTCGATCGACTTAGCGAGGCCGATCGGCTGATTCTCGTCAATGCTACTTACTTCAAAGGCGAATGGAGTAGCCCATTTACAGTAGACCAAACTACGCCTCAAGACTTCTCTACTCCTGACGGTAAGAAGACCGTGCCGATGATGGCAAAGCGAGGAACATTTCGCTATTTTGAGAGGGAGGGGTTGCAAGCGGTTGCATTGCCTTATGGCGATCGGCGGTTGAATCTCTACGTTTTTCTGCCAAAAAATGGACAGACTCTTGATACCGTTATTCAAACCCTCACGCCCAAAATTTGGACACAGTGGATGAGCGAATTTAGAACCGTTCCCGGCTATCTCCAGTTACCGCGCTTCAAAATGGAATCCAAGCTGGAACTCCAGAACCCCTTAAGTGAACTCGGAATGGGGATTGCTTTTAGTGATAAAGCCAATTTTTCAAGCCTCAGCACCCGTCCAGTTCAAATTGATCAAGTAATTCATAAAACCTTTATTGAGGTGAATGAATCTGGCACCACGGCGGCGGCAGCGACTGCGATCGGAATTAGATCTACCTCAGTAGAAGCGGTGAAAATGCCTTTTGACATGAAGGTCAATCAACCATTCTTGTGCGTTCTTCGTGATGATAAAACAGGCGCTATTTTATTCATGGGTGCGATCAACAATCCTTAAATTCCTAAGAGGGTGTTTGAAAAGTCCAAAGGGCAGAATGTAGGTTTCAAATGATTATTTAGCGTCACGTCGTGGAAATGATGGCAAATCGATCGCAGCCATTGAATCTCGTTTTTGAGACTTTGTTTTAGAAATTAGAGGGGCAATAGGAATGACGGGGAGTTCTTCGTCTGTTGGATGTGTTGTCTCGACAATAGTTACCTCTTCGCCCATGATTGCATTGACCTGAGCAATTACCTCCGCCCAATTATCTAGTCGTTGAGCCTCGTCTAGCGTTGGGTTGCGTTCAATTTGGCTGAGATCGAGTTGATCATCGTCTGAGACTGTTTCAATTTGAGGGGTTACTACGATCGGGGTTTCGGTCGGGGTTTCACCTGAGGTTTCGATCGTAACGACAACGGTTTCATCACTGGCAGATACCTGTTCAATACTGCCTAAATCTCGGTCTGCTTCCGTCACGATCGCATTGGCCCAAGGCTGAAGCATCGGTGTCTCATTGACTTCGACTATTGCACTAGTGACACTCCAAGGCTGGACGGGCTGCGATCGGGGGATTTTGACTTTGGGGGGCGAGATGACGACAGGATTCAGGGCTTCGTCTAAAAAGTCGGCCACAAATCCTTGAGCAGTCGCAGGCGGCACATCTAAGCATTTTTCAAGGGCTGCTTTGAATTGCAACGTGTAGCGTTGTTGACGATGAAGCCGCGATCGTAAATCTCGGGCAACTTGTTCAGATTGGGTCAATTGCTGGAAATTATCACTCGATCGTTGTTGGACTGCGGCACATTCGCGCTCAAGTTGGGCGATTTGTTCGTGGCTGCTTTGAAGCTGATCGGTTAATGTTTCGACTAAGATCTGTTGCCTTTGCGCCATGCGATGAGAGTTTTCTAGTTCTACAAATAGCTGGCTGAGTCGAACTTGTGATCCGGATAGAGCTTGGTTTTGTTGGGCCAATAGGCTTTCGGAACTTTCGGATGAATCAGACTGCGCCAGAGTGACGGCTTCCCAGCGTTCGATTTCAGCCCGCAGCGACGTTTGCGATCGGAGTAATGCGGCTTCGAGTTCGGTGACCTGCGATCGGAGTTCTTGGTTTTGGGTCTGGACCTCCACATAAAAATCGCCACTGACCAAACTCGGTGCGACCGGAAGCTCTTCCCCTTGCTGTAGTAGGTCGTCCACAGGCATCGAATTCGGAAACGTTACGGTTTCCCATTCATCTGAAGGTCTGGCTTCATGAGAATGAGGCGCATTGGGCTGATTTTGGGTAGATTCATGCATAATTTTGATGTCCTGCGTGACGTTCTGCCTATGAAAACCTTAAAGCTAGGATAACTTAAGTCTGAAGTAAGTAAATTAAGTCTTTTAACTTACGTTGAGCGTCTAGAGCTTTTGTCAAGCACTTGGCGTAAAAGATCTCGATGTTGGGTTGCGCCTTGAATTAACGTTTGTCGAGCATCTTCACGGTCCATCCGCCCATCTTTCAGATTGCCATAATCGCTCCCCTGATCTATGGATCGCTTCAATTCCGGGAGCCATTCACCCATACGGTTATCAAAGGTTGGATCCATTTCGCCGAGTTCCACAACACCACTTAAATGAGCCGCTTCCATGACCTTTGTCACTTTTGGATCGTAGCTTAAGGCAAAGCAGTTGCAGCCTTCAGAAATTGACATAATGACCGCATGAAGCCGCATTGCGATCGTAAATATAATGCTTGGATGCCCAAATAATCCCTTCATCACTTGAGGATTATCTATTCTCAAAACCATACTCCTGGGAATTCTTGCCTGTAAATCTTGGGCTAATTTTCCATCCAAGCTTTCCTGAAACGGCACCAAGAGAATGGTGAACCTACGATCGTTTTTCTGAAACTCAATTAAGGACTGAATTAGAATTTCCAGCCGATCGGGCGTTAAGCTCGAATGCTCCCGAAGATTCACGGCAATGCAGTATTTGCTGTTGTGATCACGAAAATGTGGGTCATTAGAAAAGTCAAAGCTGTAGTCTGCTTTCATTGCCCAGACGGGATCGGGAGCTATTGTTGCCGGAATTCCCCAACGTTGCACCATGTCGCGAGAAACCGTATCGCGTAACGTCACCAGCCGACAGCGTTTCAACACATGCCGGGTCAGCCAACGGTTCGATCGATGATTCAACGGTCCGATGCCCTGTGCCCAAGCGATCGTCTCCAAACCCAACATCTGGGCCAGTTTCATCAAGCCGCCGTAATACATCGGACTGACCCGGCTGCTGTTGTCCTGCATCAAGCTTCCGCCGCCCCAAATGAAGACGTTGGCCCGACGCATTTCTTTGACCACAGCGATTAAATCCCAGCGATCGCAAGTTTTGACCTGGTAACGATCGCGGGTCTCGGCTGGATTTTTAGATAGAACAATGGGTTCGATGTGGTCAGGAAGGGATTGAAGCAGACATATTAAGAGTGCTTCGTCCCCGGCATTGCCCATGCCATAGTAGCCGCAGAGAATTGCCCGTTGTTTCGACATGTCACAGAGATTGGGAAATTAGCTTGAGACCTATAATAGAGCAGACATTGAGAGATAGTTAGTTTATGAATGCGCTTTCGATTCCCACTTGGATTATTCATATTTCCAGCGTCATTGAATGGATTGTGGCAATCTTTCTGATCTGGCGCTTTGCTGAGGTGAAAAATCTGCCCGCTTGGCGATCGCTCTCCTTCGGAATGTTGCCTGCCCTCGTGAGTGCGATGTGCGCTTGTACTTGGCACTTTTTTGACAATAGCCCCGCGCTCGAATGGTTGGTGACAACTCAGGCGGCGACCACCTTACTCGGCAACTGCACGATGATGGCAGCGGCTTGGTGGATTTGGCAAAACCGATCGTCCAGTCCGTCTGATGGTACGTCTGATGTCTAAAGAATCGTTATTCGCACTGTCATTGTTTCCTTACTTAGGCTTTCTTTGGTTCCTCGGGAAATCGAGTCAAGCGCCCAAGTTGGTGATGGTTGGCTTTTATTTGTTACTGGTATTTGTAGTGGTTACTATCCCTGCCGGACTTTATGCTCGCAATATCTATGGTCAGGAGTTGGCCAATGTGGACTGGCTCCATGGTGCTGCGGAGTCGTTTTTAACCCTGTCTAATATTGTGGTAGTTCTAGGATTCGCCCAGGCATTACAAAACACTCAGTCCAAATAGAACGACTGGAACTTGCCTCATTCGTTTCTCGTCACCAAACCTGAAGTAGAATTCAATCCGATTTCTAAATTTTGGTCAGTCCGAAATTGAATGTGTCACAATCATCAGCGATCGTCCCGTGCAGAATTTGGTAAGTTGCGATCGTTCTAGGTTTGTTGTTGCAAATGTGTTGATGTGTTGGTTCTTCACCTAGATTATTTTTGCTAGATTCAGTTGTCCATTTTTATCGATGCCCCGTAGGGTGTGTCAGGAGCCATTATGAAAGCTTTAATCCGTTGGAGTACAAACCTAGGTCTGGCAAGTGGGGCGCTCTTGGGTGCCATGTTGCTAAATACCCTATCGGTGTTGGCCCTAACGCCTGAGCAAATCACCCAAAAGCTCGGCCCGATTCCGGTCTTCACCCTGACGGATGACAAAGGTGCGCCCTTGGTGTCGAATCCGCCTAAGGACGAAAAAGCGAATCCGATCGCTCGTGTCTTTCTCAGCCAAAAAGATGCTCAAGAGTTTTTGGCTCGTCTAAAAGCTGAAAAGCCTGACCTTGCGAAAAGCTTGCAGGTTCGTCCTTTATCCATGGCGGAAGTCTATGATTTGAAGCTCAAAAACAAGGACAAACAGCCCCAACTAGACTTCGTTTACATTCCGACTCGTAAGCAGTCTGAGGCAGCTCTGGCGATCGCGAATACTGCTGGTGCAAAGCTGACGTTCTTCCCCGGAACACCTTTGTTTGTAGCTCGGGCAGGCAGTGGCGATAAGGACAAAGGATTGCTAACGATTCAGCAGGGCAACGAAACAGCAATTCCAATGTTCTTTGAAAAAGAGCAACTTCAGACATTCCTCGATCGATTCAAAACCTCCCAGCCTGATCTCGCAAAGACGGCAGATATTCAAGTATTGCTCCTAGAAAATATCTTGGATGCAATGCAGAATCCTAAAAAAGATACCAGTCTTGAGCAGTTGATGTTGATTCCAAATACGGAAGCGATTCAATTTTTGCAGACATTGAGTCCGGCAACTGCTCCTACGGCGACTCCAACTAAATAACATGACCCACTGAACCGCCCTCGAATAAAATTTGTGGGCGGATTACTCTAGATTAATCAGATCTTAAGTTGCGCTGGTCTCGATTTTTTCGATCGCCCGCCGGGTCACAGTTTCCCAATTAGCATCGTCTGGATAGGGTGCGTAGACAGCATTGCCAGTACTGGGGTTATAGATCCGGCAGAATAAAACCTGATCGGTCTCGCCAGCTTCAACGGCGATCGTAATCGGTTTTTTGAAGGCTTCAGCCGGGAGTTTTGATAATGTGTACAACAATCCTTTTGAAAACAGGGTGTCTTGTCCAGATTGGATAATGTAAGGCCGATCGGCGCGGATATGTAGGTTAATTTTTAGGTCTGGCTTGCCGCGAAATTCTTTTTCTTCGATTTCCAGCTTCTCGATGAATCCGGTAATGGCATGGTGTTCGATCGGTTCATACACACTTTTCCCGCCGTTCCAGAAGTACCACAGACAGTCCGGATATTGACGATTTGCATAGATGTAACGGAGCTTGGGCGGATAGGTGAACCCAAGGGGTTGTTGTTGCAGTTGGCGTTGGGCTTTCAGCTCATTCAAAATTTCCAAAAGAAGAGCGGTGGAATCAGGAGAAGATAGGTTTTCCATAGGATTTCGGCAAGAATTTAGATAGGAACTTAGTACTAATGGTCTAATTCTAGCGGAGACGAGTTGGGACGATCGCACAATTTTGGACAATGATTCATTATTTTCTGTCAACAAATGCATCAATAAATTTGCGTAGATTAAGTTGAAAGAGACGATCGGGATGATCCCCCCTGCGTGATATGATTGACAGGGACTTAATGACAGAGCACAAATACTCATTGATATTGAGATCAGTTCTGACTGTTTTGAAATAGATATTGGGGCGACGTTTTGTTCGGTCATAATCTTGAAGATGAAATTAACCGTGTTGTGGCGAATCCAACACTAGATCCCGTTGAGTTAGAAGTGGTCCCTGAAGAAGCGTTTAATCAGCTCGCTGAAATTGACAATTCTGAGTCCATGGAAGACTACTATGCACTCATTCGTGAGCTGTTTGTAACAACGGCGATATTAATTGGAATTGTCTTTCCAGCCGTTTGGTTTCGATACGGTGTCGGTGTGGCTTCGAATTATTTATTGGGTGCCTTCACGGGCATGTTGTATCTCAGATTACTTGGGAAAAACGTAGAGAAGCTTGGTCAAGGTGGAGCCGTCGGGAAGTCTCAAGTTGCTGTTTTTGCGGGGGTGATGATTGCCGCTGCGAAAATAGAACAATTGAGTATTTTGCCGATATTTCTAGGCTTCCTAACCTTCAAGGCAGGCATCTTCGTCTATACCTTGCGATACGTTAATTCGACTCGATAGAGATTTTGAGTTTTCAACTGAGAATCTTTAGGATTCAGTCTTAAACCTTTGGATTTTTTCCATCCCACAACCTTCGAGAAATGCCGCTAGATATTGAGATGCTGAATTTTTTAGACAGTCCCAATTTCGTTAGTCTCGCTGCTTTGGAAGTTGGTCAACACTTCTATTGGCATATCGGCAGTCTCAAGGTTCATGGACAGGTTTTCATAGCGACTTGGTTCGTCATGTCGGTCTTGATTGTTGCGTCATTGCTGGCCACCCGTAACATCCAGCAGATTCCAAAGGGAATGCAAAACCTGATGGAATATGCAATGGATTTTATCCGGGAGCTAACTCGTAACCAGATTGGCGAAAAAGAATATCGTCCTTGGGTTCCGTTCATCGGCACTCTGTTTCTATTCATTTTTGTCTGTAACTGGTCCGGGGCATTGATTCCGTGGAAGCTCATTCATCTTCCTGAAGGTGAACTAGCCGCTCCAACCAATGACATCAATACCACCGTCGCATTGTCTTTGTTGGTTTCAATTGCATACTTCTATGCGGGCTTCAAGAAGAAAGGCTTGGGGTATTTCGCGAAGTATGTTCAACCAACTCCAATCTTGCTACCGATCGCGGTCTTGGAAGATTTCACAAAGCCCCTTTCCCTAAGCTTCCGTTTGTTTGGAAACATTCTGGCGGATGAATTGGTTGTGGGTGTGTTAGTTCTTCTAGTTCCGTTATTTGTGCCGCTTCCCGTGATGTTACTGGGATTATTTACCAGTGCAATTCAGGCGTTGGTGTTTGCAACTTTGGCTGGCGCTTACATTCATGAAGCGTTAGAAGGTCATGGCGATGAGCATGAAGAAGAACACGCTTAAGGAATTCTGTCGGACAAATGAAATGTGTGGGTTTTAATCTGCAATTTGATTGGTCCGCTTGAACTTCTGTTGAGATGTGGATATCGGAACGTGATACGCTTGTTGCGTCTTGTGACAGCACTATGCGTTCATATTGATTCGAGATTTTTTGTTTTTTCCGTTAGTTAGTTAAGGTATAGCCACCATGGATGTTTCTTCCGCTTCTGTAATCGCTGCTGCTCTCGCGATCGGTCTTGCGTCACTCGGTCCTGGGATTGGTCAAGGTAATGCATCGGCCAGCGCCGTTGAAGGGATTGCTCGTCAGCCTGAAGCTGAAGGCAAAATTCGCGGCACTCTGCTATTGACCCTCGCGTTCATGGAATCGTTGACTATTTACGGTCTAGTGATTGCATTGGTCTTGCTGTTCGCGAATCCCTTTGTCAAATAAGGATCGAGATTGGTTGTGGGATGGGTTGTTAGAAGTTGTGATTTGTATCTGCTTCGATCGACCCACTACCCATGCTTTAGCACACAAATCCACTAAATCTCATGTTTGATTTTGATGCGACACTGCCGTTGATGGCAGTTCAATTTATTCTCCTGATGGTTGTTCTGAACGCCATTCTCTTCAAGCCTTTAACCAAAGTTATTGAAGATCGTTCTACCCTGATTAGCAATAGTCAAACGGGTGCGAAGGAAGGCTTAGAGCAGGTAAATGCTATTACTCAGCAATATGAAAAGGCACTGATTGACAGTCGTCGTCAGTACCAAAGTATCATTGCGAAAGCGCAAGCCGAAGCCCAAAAGACCGCCAGCGAGCAAATCGCAGCGGCCCAAGCAGAAGCAGTCGCGGCCCGAGAAACGGCAACCCGAGAACTAGCTGCCCAGAAAGTTTCTGCTATGGCAGAACTCGAAAAGCAGGTTGATTCTCTAAGCCAAGAGATTGTAAACAAGCTTTTAGTTGGAGTTTAGGAATTGAAGATTGAAGAATGGTGAATTATTAGTTTCTTTGATTCACAGTTCTAAATTCACAATTCTAGGTTCTTTAGTGTTTTCGGCGCAGTTGTGAGTTTGGTGTCATGGGTATTTTTTTACAGCTCGCCAATCAGAGCAATATTTTAGCATCTGAAATGGCAGAGTCAGCAATGGCGGGGTCGGCGGGTGGAGGATTTGGTCTCAATCTCGATATTTTTGAGGCTAATGTCGTTAACCTCGCTATCGTGATTGGTATTTTGGTTTATTTTGGGCGTGGATTTTTGGGCAGTACATTGGGAAACCGATCGGCGGCCATTGAGAAAGCGCTAAATGAAGCTGAAGTAAAACGAGCAGAAATGGCAAAGCTTTTGGCAATCCAACAAGAGAAGCTCAAGTCTGCAACGGCAGAAGCGGCAGGCATTGTGGCGAAAGCCGATGGGGATGCTCAAAAAGCAAGTCAAGCGATTTTGACGGCAGCAGCAGCCGAAGTTGCGCGGATGAAACAAGAGTCCTCCGCCAATTTAGATGCGGAACAAGCAAAGATTTTGAACGAGTTGCGGGTGCGAATTGCAGAACTTGCAATGGCTAAAGCAGAAAGTCAAATTCCAGCACGTCTCAATGCCGATTCTCAACAGACGCTCGTCGATCGCAGCATTTCACTTCTGGGAGGTCAATAGATGAAAGGTAGTAGCGCTGTTACGAGAGCTGCATACGAACCCTACGCTCAAGCCCTATTGTCTTTGGGTCAATCCAATGGACAGATAGATAGCTTTAGTGCAGATGTCGCCTTGATTTTGGAGACCGTCACTGAAAGTGCTGAATTGAATGGGTTTTTAGCAAATCCATTTTTTCAAGACGATGCGAAAAAGTCGGCCTTAACTCAATTGTTTAGCGGAAAGGTGAATGACCTGACCCTGAGCTTCTTGAAGTTACTTGTCGATCGTCGTCGAGCTGTATGTTTACCTGGAATTTGTCGTGAATTTCAATCGCTGATTCGTAAGCGAAACCAAGTGGTATTAGCCCAAGTATCTTCGACGGTTGAATTGACCGACCCCCAGAAGCAAGCTGTTCGCGATCGTGTCATGGCGATGACCAATGCGAAAAGTGTCGAACTGGAAACGACGATCGATCCTGACCTTTTGGGCGGTGTGATCATTAAAGTCGGATCTCAAGTCATTGACGCGAGTTTACGTGGTCAGCTTCGTCGAATTTCTTACAAACTAGCAGGTG
>JAYUEW010000159.1:0-11105 GCA_043739045.1 Synechococcales cyanobacterium | reverse complement strand
CGCCATCAAACGAGATTGGCGTTTTTCATCAGCACGACTATCGGCAACGGCCCGCGCTTCTTTTTCGTCTTGATAGATTTGGAACTCGTCTCCGGCGGCCGGAACTTCGCCCAAGCCTAAGACTTCGACCGCAAAGGATGGAGTCGCGGCTTTTACGCGCTGACCCCGATCGTCTACCATCGCCCGAACCTTACCCAAGGACGAACCTGCAACAATGATGTCACCCACTCGAAGGGTTCCGTTCTGGACCAAGAGGGTGGCCACGGAGCCTTTTCCTTTATCCAGATGGGCTTCGATTACCGTCCCACGAGCCGGACGATCGGGGTTTGCGGTCAAGTCTTCCACTTCAGCCACTAGCAGCAGCATTTCCAACAACTTATCAAGGTTGAATCCAGTGGTCGCACTGACCGGAACCATAACGGTTTGACCGCCCCAGTCTTCCGCCAACAAATCGTATTGGGTCAGCTCTTGCTTAACGCGATCGGGTTGAGCGGCTTCTTTATCAACTTTATTGATAGCGACCACGAGGGGAACGCCTGCCGCTTTCGCATGGCTAATGGCCTCAATCGTTTGGGGCTGCACACCGTCATCGGCAGCAACAACCAAAATCGCAATATCCGTCACCCGTGCGCCCCGTGCCCGCATTGCCGTGAAGGCTTCGTGACCAGGAGTATCCAGGAATACAACTTGCTGCATTACGTCGTTGTGCATGACATCAACGTGGTATGCACCAATATGTTGGGTAATCCCACCCGCTTCACCCGCCGCGACCTTGGTCTTACGGATGGCATCAAGCAGAGAGGTTTTACCATGGTCAACGTGTCCCATGATGGTGATGACGGGCGGACGGCGGATAAGGCTGTCGGCATCGCTGAGTTCCACCATCTCGGTGACTTTGATGGCTTCGGATTTCTTCTCAGCCTTATCAACCAAGATTCCCATGTCTTCGCAAACTTGAGTCGCGGTTTTGACATCTAGGGTCTGAGTCACGGTAGCCGCGATTCCCTTCATGAACAGGTTACGGATAATTTCGGTATCCGAAACAGCCATCATTTGCGACAGTTCTTGCACCGTCACGCTACCTGTAAGGGTAATGATTTCCGGCTTCTCCAACTTGACCGCATTCTGTTCACGCCGATCGCGGTTACGGGTAAAGCGATTGCTTCGACCACGTCCGCCAGAGGGCACCACTTTACTGGTGGGGGTTGGAGCGCTGGATGTGGTGGACGTACTTTTCGGTTTAGCAGGACGGGCCAAGGAAATAGTGACCTGCTCTGCCGACACGATCGCGTCATCATCATCAGAAAGATCGATGTCATCATCATCATCGTCTTCGACCTTAACGGTTCGGCGCTTGCCTTTTGCCGCAGCAGCTTTTGCCTTCTCAGGAAACTCACTAGTCTCTTCGTCCTCCCAAACCTTTTTACGGGCTTTCGGCGGAGTAGGTTTCGCAATCACCTCGACCCCAGCAGACGGAGCAACGGGGCGACTTGGGCGGCTTTTCAACCCAACGGGTGCAGAACTGTCATCTGCCGAGATCACATCATCATCCATGTCGCTGTCGTCAACAGCCTTCGGACGACGAAGCTCGACAATCTGAGGACGATTACCCTGAGAACTCTCCGTAGGACGGCCATCTAGCCGACGTTCACCGGGCGGCTTTCGACTCGGGGCACCAGGAGCAGCAGGTTTACGTGGTGCTCCACTTGTAACAGGTGCAGCGCTTTCAGCCCCAACAGGCCGCTCCGTTTTCAATACTGGCTTGACACCAGGAGCGCTTGGACGAGGAGGCGCTTGCCGATCGCCACTTTCACGAGGTACGACAGTCCGGACTTCTTGGGTACGGGCAGATTCGGGACGAGCTTGAGGCTTCGTTGCAGCCGGAACTGCAGCAGGCTTGGCTTCACGGGGGATCCGGGCAGGACGGCCTTCTGGTGGAACACTCACAGCAGAAACAACCGACTCAGGAGCAGCTTTGGGATTGGCGATTCCTTCCGAAGGTCTGTTGATGCGCGGTGGTTTGCTAGGCTGGGCTGGCTTGCTCGATTCAGTGGGCTTCCCAGGCTCACTTGACTTAGGACCAGAAGCAGCGACTGGTGCCGACACCGCAGCGATCGTCGGCGGGCTTGACAATTCGGGCCGTTCCAGCTTTTCTTCTGCCCGTTGAACCGGACGGCGGATTTCTAATATCTGATGTTTCTTCTGGTTGCTCAAAGTTGCATCATTCCTCGCATCATCAGTGAGTGGAGCCGTTTTACGGGGTTGTGCTGCCGGCTTTGGAGCCGAATAGGTTTTGGCAGCGTTGCGAATTGCCGTGGCTTCTTCTTCGGTAATGCTACTGCTATGACTTTTCACGACGATTTTAATTTGCTCGCAAATAGACAAAAGATCACGGTTCTCCAAGTCTAATTCCTTAGACAATTCATAGATTCTAAGCTTCCCATTATTCATGTTGATTGAGTCCTCTTGGCAAGGGAGATGGTGTTACATAGATTATTTCGCCTTCTGTTATTTTGACTAAAACGACGTGCAAGTAAGAGAGAAGTCAAATTCATGATTCTTTTCGATAGGATTAATCTCAGGTGAAATCAATCGTATCTACCTGCACTGAGGCTCTTGCAAGGAGCACTTCAGGTCATCAAGCAAAAGATTGGTCGGTGATATAGACGAGAAATCCGTAGATTCTTCGACCGTATTAGGCAGTATACAACAAATTGCAATAGCTGATTCGTCGCTGGCCATGATGTGACGGTCAGATTGAGTGCGCAAAAATGGTCTAGGACATTGGGGATCGGCAGCCATTAGATGCTGAAGGCGATATTCCTGGGGGCTGAGCCAATAGCGTTTTTTTCAGGGTTTGATACAAATCTTTTGGAACAGCCGTCTTGAGGGCACGACTAAAACGATCTTTTTTTTCGGCAACGAGTAGGCATTTCTCGGTTTGGCAAATATAAGCCGATCGACCCATGCCATTATTGATGGAGATTTCCCGATTATTTAATCGCACCACGCGCCAGAAATCTGATTTGTCAGCAAGGCGACGGCAGCTAATGCAACAACGTTGGTTGATAGTCATAACTTAAATTGTCATAACAGTGTTTTGTGTGAACGTTCAAGAGCGTGATTCAACCCAAACCACGCTCTATAAAACGATCGGAGGTCAGTCACGAGATTTTAGTTGGGTTCGCCCGCAATCCCTTCATCAGCCCCATAAGCTAATGTGTCTGCCTCGTCTTGAGCGGCATCAGCAGAGACGTTATCCGCCAGTGCACCACCATCTAGGTCCGAGGTGTCTGGCTCTAACGCATCAACATAATCCGACTCCAAGTCAGATGCGATCGCTTCGGGTTGAGGCTCATCTTCATCCTCATAGTCGTCTTCATCGTCATACTCATCATACTGCTGACGAGACGCTTGCTCGGCGGCACGGGCATCTAGGATAAACCGAATACTTTCATCCTCGGCAGCATAGTCGTACTTGTTGATGTCCTTAATGTCGATTTTCCAGCCCGTCAATCTAGCCGCAAGCCGGACATTTTGGCCTTCTTTCCCGATCGCCAAACTCAATTGATCATCCTTGACCAAAACATGAGCTTGACGGCCTTCTGGATCCATTAAACGCACTTCCACCACCCGAGCCGGACTCAGAGCATTGGAAATGTAGGTTGAGGGATCGGGGGACCAACGAATTACATCAATTTTTTCACCCTTTAGCTCGTTAACCACCGACTGAATTCGCGATCCCCGCGCACCAATACAAGCTCCAACAGGATCCACGTCACGCTCTAAGGTATCTACAGCAATCTTAGTCCTCGGTCCCACAAAACGCGAGGGTGGATTCGCTTCACGGGCAACGGCCACAATCCGCACCACGTCATCCTGAATTTCAGGCACTTCATTTTCAAACAGATAGACCACTAGACCCGCATCGGCACGGGACACCAAGAGCTGGGGGCCACGGTGTGCGCCTTCGCTGACTTTTTTTAGATAGACCTTGAGCGTCGCGTTGGCCCGATAATTATCGTTCGGAAGCTGATCGCGCTTGAGCAACTCTGCCTCAACTTCAGGCTGCCCAAACCCACTAGTAACGGCCATAATCACAGACTGACGCTCAAAGCGTAGGATGCGGGCCTGAAGAATCGCGCCTTCGAGTTCTTGGAATTCCTCTTGGACCAGTTTGCGCTGCTGATCTCGCAATTTTTGGGCCAATACTTGCTTAGTCTGAATCGCAGCCATCCGACCAAATTCACTTTGTTCCGGCGTTACATCCACGACCACCGCATCCCCGGCTTGGGCTTCGACCGCCACTTCTTGGACTTCTTTGAGATCAATTTCGTGGTCGATGCTGGTGACTTCTTCGACAATTGTTTTGGTCGCCAAGACTCTGAAGCCTTCTTCTTCGATATCAAGTTCTACTTCAAAATGATTGAAATAATCCTCGTCAAAGGATGCAGTTTCTAGATGCTGCGTACGCCGGAAGCGCTCATACCCTTTCATTAGGGCTTCTCTGAGAGCTTCTTGAACGGCGCTTCTAGGTAAGTTCCGATCGCGGCTAATGCTCTCGATCATTTCCTTGAGGCCAGGAAGAGAAATACTAGACATTGGATGTCTCCGTTTTATTGAGTTTAAGGATATTGAATTGTCTGAAAAGCTTGGGACACAAAGCTAGGAGCTGAGGTCCGATATTGATAATTTGCAATCTGCTATTTTGGTCGCAGTTAGTCTTTGTCTGAGTTTTTCTTACGATCGTCAAGCTGAACTCGTTCAACGATCGATCGGGGTAATTGAACGGTGCGCCCCTTTTGACTCAGACGAATGAACTCTTCATCTCGGCCAATTAAAGTTCCCACCCATTCACGATGCCCTTCAAAAATTTCGGTCGCAGTGACCCAAACAAGAAAGCCTCGAAACGAGATATATTCCCGATCGGTACTAAGGGCACGATCGGCTCCCGGACTGGACACCTCTAGCACATAGTTATCAGGCATCCCGACCGGATTAGGCTTTTCCTCATCATCCAAATAGGCTTCGAGCGCCCGACTCATCCGAGTACAGTCCTCCATTCCAGTATCTTGAGTGAGATTACGAATATCGACTCGCAGTACCGGAGGATTTTGGTTAGTCCGAAACACCGCCGATACGACTTCTAGCCCGAGGTTGTGAGCAACCGGGGCGGCCAATTCGAGGATGTGTGGAACGATCGGATGAGTCATAGGTTCAAAATCACAATTTGCGCAAAAAAAAGGGAGGCTATTCCCCACTTACCATGAAATGATAGATTTCATGAAGTCCGGCGATCGGCAAATGGCAGTGTTTTTTAGAAAACTACCCCTGCTGAACCGTCATTGTAACGGATTCTCGGAATAGATGGGAGCCTCAGACAATGCATAATCTAAATCAACCGACTGGCCCAATAACTAATCCACACGACTCAATTAATTTACAAAGCTCAATCGCAACCGCTGCCGTCCATCCGATCGTCTCGGCAGACTGGCTGAGGCTTCACCTAGATGATTCCAGTGTCGTGGTAATTGATTGTCGATTTTCTCTGATGGAACCTGCCGCTGGTCGGAAACAATACGATATAAGTCACATCCCGGGCGCACATTACCTCGATCTCAACCAAGATTTATCAGAAAGAGTCCAAGCCCACGGCGGTCGCCATCCCTTGCCCGATGTGCACACCTTCAGCTCAAAACTGCGGGCCATGGGTATTGATGATGATACGTGGATAGTGCTGTACGACTCTGCCCGTCTGTCCTATGCCGCTAGGGCTTGGTGGCTATTACGGTATCTGGACCACGATCGGACCTTGCTCTTGAATGGCGGATGGCAAGCCTGGACCGGAATGCACTACCCCATCACGAAAGAGTTACCCCCGGAAACGTTGGGCAACTTTATGCCCATTGTTCAATCAGATTGGACGGTTGATATTGATTACGTCAAAGCCTCTATGGATACTCCCGATAGCGTACTAATAGATTCGCGGGAAACAGTCCGGTACCGGGGCGATCGCGAACCTATTGATCCGATTGCGGGTCATATTTCAGGAGCCATCAATTATCCCTGGCAACAGGTCACAGACGAGCGCGGATACATTAATGCTGCACTCCAAGCCGATCGGTGGGCCAGTTTAAAAGACAGCCTAGAACACAATGACAAAACCGAAATCATCGTCTATTGCGGGTCGGGCGTTACCGCTTGCGTCAATTTACTGTCCCTATCGCTATCGGGACACCACGCCAAACTCTACGTCGGCGGCTGGAGCGACTGGTGTTCTTACCTCTAGAAGATTTTATTTTAAAAGATTGGAATATTAAAATTAAACCCCAACCCAAAAATCCAGCTATTCGGTTCGATTCGCTTTTCACTGGATACCCCCATACTTCGGCCACCAAAGGCATTGAGCGACATCCGATCGTTCAACTCATAGCTCAAGTGCACACCCAAATAATGAGAAACATCATCCCGCGATTGCTGAGTAAAGTGGGTCCAAGATGTTTGGTAGTCAAGTCTAGCTTGCATCCGAGGTGAGAGTGTATGGCTAAGAGAAAGCTGCCCTATATTCACTAGCCGATCGTATTTTTCAATGTCTCCCGTAAAATTCCAGCGAAATTGATATCCTGTGATGAGTTTAAGAGAAGGGCTAAGAGGATCTTGGCGCGTCAGATCAAATCGCAGAGAATGCTCATTAAAATATCGCGCGCCCTGAAATAAGTTTTTCACCTCTTCCTTAGCTGCTGTCAATTGTTGATAGTTCCAACCAATTTCACCGCTCAATCGAGAGGTCAATTGCTGATAAAGTCCGACCTTCAGTCGTAAATCGTCATAATTAAGCCGAGAGGCTGTCCCATAACGAAGAATATTAGACTCCGCCAACATTAGCAAATAAGTTGTGGGGCCAAGGGGCGGCAAATAATACAACGACAACCCAGTTCGCACTGCACCGTCTGTTTGTAATGGAAGTGAAGAAAAGACATTGTTGGTCTGAAAATAATCAAAATGTCCCAACACATACAACGATGTCACACGGCGCGGAGTAGGGGGAGGACTGGAGGGCGGAGTTTGACGAATTTTGATGGTTCCCAGCTCTGGATCTGAGCCAGGTTCGAGCGGTTCATCGTCGATCGTCGGGGCAGTCTCAGACGGAGCAATGGGGACAGGCTGAGGCGTAACGGGCTGGGGCGCAAGGGGCAGCGATCGTAAAATCCCCAGTTCAGGGTCTGAGACAACTGGAACTTTGGGCTTTATTAGATTAAGAGCGGGATCAATTTTTGGAGCCAGTTTAAACTCAACTTTTGGCTCGACACGAAGATCTAGCTCAGGCAATTCCGGTTTCAGCGGTTGTTGAGGACGATCGGGGGTCTGAGAAGGCTGATTCGCAATAGGCGCGTTAGTGGTTGAATTAGACAGAGCAGCCGGATTGTCAGCCAATGTTGCCAACGGTGTAGCCATCACTAAGATCATTGGCCCAACCGCGATCGTCAGAGATCGACCCAAAGCGATCGTCGCCGTACCGCTCAAGCACCAACGCAACGATCGGAACGATCTGGGAAATTGGGACGACTCAATCAAACCCAAATATTTTAAACTCCAATATTTCGTCATATTGCCATATCCGCCTCTACGACCAGTCCTTAAGCTTCCCTATCAGCATCGTCCTCATTGTTTTGACGTCAAGCTAGCCATTTCTCATCTCTGTACTTATACTGAGAATGCAAGTAGGTGATCATACGCAAAAACCAATAATTAGTGCTCTAATTGTGTGAGAAAGCATATAAGAGGTAGCAGAAATACTTATAACTAGCCGATCGCAGTGGTCTAGTTTGATGTTTTCATTTAGTTCAGAAGTCTGAAATAGCAAATCCGATGTTTATTATCACATAGGTAATTTATCATTATTGCAAAATTACCTATAGCTTCTATCGCATCTACTACTGACTGAGTGTTGCAAACAAAATTTGAAGGAATCAAAATAAGTCATAATTTCATCGTTTCACCCTAACTCTTAGGAATTGTAGGCTTTACTTTCAAAAACTCACTGCCCACTTGTTCAGAACTATCGCCAGTTGTTGGAGTTGTCCTATGTACGATCAAGTCAAATTTCCTCGAAAATGGGTACGATTCGTCATTCTAACGACCTTCAATGGAAGTCTGATTTTGGGCAGCACTCCAACATTTGCCGCGCCCATTGTCCTAACCCAAGCAACTCTACGCAAAGTAGTAAATCGGGTTGACCTCCTTCTGCGTAGTCAATCCGTCCGCAGCGCCCAAGTCAACGATCGGCTCAGCAACCCTGGCGATGCAGTCAAAACCCAACGAGCATCCCGCACAGAACTGAAGTTTAATGATGGAACATTAGCCAAGGTCGGTGAATTAGCGACTTTTCGCTTCACGCCAAACACTCGCCGCTTTGAATTAGGCAATGGCACTTATTTATTTTTGGTGCCCCCCGGTCGAGGTAACACTGAATTTCATACTCCTAATGCTAAGGCAGGTGTCCAAGGATCCGCCCTTTTTATTCGCTACATTGAAGCAAGTGACACTACCATTATGGGGGCATTGACAAACAATCCCCTTGGTCCGATGAATATTATTGTAGGGGGCAAGAAGCAGGACTTGTATGCAGGTCAAATGGTAGTTGCGATTAAAGATCGCATCGATCGGGTTGAGACTTTCGATTTAACGACATTTTTGCAAACAAGTCCGATGTATCGAGACATCGATCTCACGGAGCCTGATTTACAGGCGGTGCGTCAGGAAATGGCGGATGCTGTCACAAGTCAGGTGACTGCGATCGGAGCATTGCCGACTAAAATTGCAACTCCATCCAAACCTAGTATTTCTTCGGACCCAACATCACGCATTCTGAGAAGAGAGTCCACTGAGGCACGGGAAGCTCTGAACAATCCCAACCACAACCCGCCGATCGTTAAACCAGAACCACCAAGTATTAAAGATCCGATCGTTCCCCCTAGTGGGTCGAATCCGGGGATTCCGATCGTTGAAATCAAACCTGATATTAAGGTTCCAGTTGAGATTGTCAAACCAGCGATCGAACCCATCAAATCGCCTGTTGAGATTGTTAAGCCCCCGACCGGAGTTACACTTCCAAATCCGATACCCAACACTCCTGCAATACCTGCCACTCCTGCAATACCTGCAATACCTGCTACTCGTGCCACTCCTGCAATACCTGCCATTCCTGCAATACCTGCTACTCGTGCCACTCCTGCAATACCTGCTACTCCAGCTACTCCTGCAATACCAGCCACTCCTGCGATAACAACTCCACCTACTCAAACTGTTATTCCATGAGCTAACTTCGGTATACAAAAAACGCCCCAGAATTCTGAGGCGCTTTCCATATCAGTTCAATTTGCTCATTCTAAACTGGAGCAACCCGCTTTTTCAATGACTCCGATCGGAGCTTAGCGGTTTCATTCTCAGGTTCTATGGCCAACGACTGATCATAGGCTTCGATCGCTTTAGTCGTTAGATTTTTCTTCTCGTAAACATGGCCTAAGTTATTCAACGCAATCACATAATCAGGATAATTTTTAAGCGCATCTTTATAGTGCCGAACGGCAAGATCATACTGTTCTTGAGCAAAGTGAGCATAGCCTAGCGCATTATAAACCGCTGCAACATCAGCACCCTCTAATTCTCGCTTCTTAATGGCTTTCTGAAACTGAGGAATCGCTTGAGCAAACAACTTTTTATCTAAATAAACACTTCCCAACTCATAATGCTCCGCTGCCGTTCCATCACCATCCTTGAGCTTTTCTGTAAGTCGTGCCAGTGCGCCTTCTAACTTACGAGTTTTGATCACTTCCTTCAGGACGCTAATCCCAGCCGCAATCAGAATCACCACCAAAACAGCGATATAAACAATAGGAGAATATTCTTTCATGGGTCGATCGCAGTTTCTAGAGAAATAATTGAATGCATTGATATCAATATGCACTCTACTATCCTATCATCGCAATTCCCCGCCTTCACTGTGCGTTACATTCATTACTAAATAAATAATTTGTACGAATAAATATAATGGCCTAAGGATCCAAATTCCATCGCTGCCATTGTTCCCGCAACCATCCCGATCGCTGCCAACGATCGACCACAGTATTCACTTTTGACCGCAATGATGAATACTGCAATCCTTTCGGCATCGCGATTGCCATAGGATAGGAACCAAACTCTTCGCGCAATAGCCGCAAATTAGTATCCTTTTGCATAGCACCCAGGATCATTACCCGATCGCCCGCCAACGCCTGAACTTGCCCCGATCGCAACTTAGACCAACCGTCTGCATAGCTCTCAACCTCGACTAATGTCAAACCCAAACGCTCTGACATCAACGCATCGATCGCACTAGAATTTTTCAAAACTGCCACTGATTGCCCCCGAAGATCGCCCATCATCCTGACTGAATTATTCTGCACCACAAGGGCAGATCGTTCAAAATAATAGGGGGCACTAAATTCAACCCAACGCGACCGTGAAGGCGTGGCTGTTATCGATGCGATAGCAATATCAACTTGCCCCTCCGCAACACCTCGTAATCGATCGGAATTTGCTACCGGAATTAACCTAACCGCATCGCGTTTCCCCAATAACTCTAGGGCCAAGGTCTGCGCCATTTCCACTTCAAACCCAGACCAATTCCCCACCACATCACGAAAACTCAGGGGAAACCGATCGCCGTGAATCGCCACCACCAAAAAACCGCGATCGCGAATCGTTTGCAAATCGGCAGCCTTCCCTGGAACTATTGTCATTAGTACAGTACCCAGGCTCATACAAAACGCAAAACACCAGCCATCTGTCGCCCGTTTTTGCCCCATTAATTCATTCCTGCACGATCGAAAAACTAAAAAATAAGGGATAGCGTCAGAAACTCTAACACTATCCCCACAAGAATTAATCTCAAAAATTACAGATCTTCCGTAATTCTGGCGTTAAGCTGCTTTCGCCAACTCAACGACCTTCGCAAAAGCAGCCGGGTCAATTACGGCCAACTGAGCCAGCATTTTGCGGTTGATTTGGATGTCAGCTTTTTTCATCTTGCCGATCAATTGGCTGTAGCTGATCCCATTGATCCG
>JAYUEW010000158.1:0-11620 GCA_043739045.1 Synechococcales cyanobacterium | reverse complement strand
AGAAATCAACCATTCAGCCGCCGCAATGAAATCATCAAATACATTTTGTTTATTCAATTTCATGCCCGCCTCATGCCAAGCTTGACCATATTCACCACCCCCGCGTAAGTTCGCGATCGCATACACACCACCCATTTCCAGCCATGCCAAATTGGATATGGAAAAGAAGGGCGTTAACGAAACATTGAATCCACCGTAGGCATACAGAAGGGTTGGATTTGTTCCATCCAGTTTCAACCCTTTTCTATAGGTAATAAACATGGGAACCTGTGTTCCGTCTTTACTAGGATAAAAAATCTGTTTGGTTTCATAGTCCCCAGCATTGTATTTAACATCGGGTTTTCTGAAAACAGAACTTTGATCTGTAGCAACGTTATACCGATAAATTGTATTAGGTTCAGTAAAACTTGTATAGCTAAAGAATGTTTCAGTATCCGATCGTTTTCCAGCAAAACCGCCAACAGTCCCGAGTCCCGGCAATTGAACCTCTCGAACTAATGAACCATTTAAATTGTAAATCTTGATTTGACTATGAGCATCTTTCAAGTATGCCGCAACAAATTGATTGTTCAATAGTCCAACATTACCGAGAGTTTCCGGCGTTTGAGGAATGACTGTTTTCCAATTTGATTGCAGAGGTTGTTTAAAATCGATCGCCACCACCCGACCACGAGGCGCATCCAAATCAGTCTTCACCCAAAGCAATTCACCATCATTCTCCACAACCGTATAGTCCGCATTCCATTCTGTAATCAGTTCAACAACAGATGAATTAGACTGTGATAAATCCTTATAGAAAATCAGATTCTTACGATCGCTTCCCTTCCACACCGTAATCACCAGATACCGACCATCTTCAGTCACATCCCCACTAAATCCCCATTCTTTTTGATCAGGCCGATCGTAGATCAATACATCTTCAGACTGCGGTGTACCGACCCGATGATAGTAAAGTTTTTGAAAATAATTCACCGCTTCGAGTTTAGTTTTCTCATCAGGCTTGTCATACCGTGAATAGAAAAAGCCTGTATTATCGTTCGTCCAACTCGCACTCGAAAACTTGACCCATTCAATACGATCGTCCAAATCCTTCCCCGTCATCACATCCCTAATTCGCCATTCCTGCCAATCGGAACCTGACTTCGACAAACCATAGGCTAATTTACTGCCATCATCCGAAATCGAAATTCCAGACAGTGCAACGGTCCCATCAGTTGATAATGTATTGGGGTCGAGCAATATCACAGGCTGAGATTCTAAGGTCTCAATTTTGTATAAAACATTCTGATTTTGTAAGCCGTCATTTTTAGAATAGAAATACCGCATTCCTCGCTTCGATGGCATTCCATACTTTTCATAATTCCACAATTCAGTCAATCGAGCTTGTAAGGTATCGCGTTTAGGAATCGCCTGCAAATATCCAAAGGTCACTTTATTCTGCGATTCAACCCAAGCCTTTGTTTCTGCTGAATCTGGGTCTTCTAGCCAGCGATAGGGGTCGGCTATTGTTACGCCATGATAAACATCTACTTGATCAACGGTTTGAGTAATGGGATAAGTCATAGCGATTCCTGAACGAGGTGTCATTACAATGAATAGGGCGATCGATAGGGCAATGATTAGTGTGCCGATCGGTTTAAGCAATTTGAGGATATTTTTTAGGGTAACCATTCGATTTAAATATCCGGTTAAATCAATAAATTTTCAAAGAGATCCAGCCATTAAATGTAGACCTAGAGTTGGGTTCTTCGCCGGGTAATATCGATCGTAATCGTGCCATTAAAGTCAGGAATCGGAGCATGGAGCTTATGAAGCTGCACCTGAACTTCCTGAACCATCTCCTCCTCTAACACCGAGTCCGCGATCGCCTGGGCTAGGCGTTCCACTAGTGCAAATCGAGAATCTTTAACACAAGCCTGAACCCGCTGAATCACCCCACGATAATCCAGGGTCTCCCCTATGCGATCGCTTGACCCCGCCGATCGCACATCCACCTGCATCGCCACATCCACCTCAAACCACTGCCCGAGCACTTGCTCCTCCGGCAGAAACCCCGTAAACCCATAACATCGAATGTGAGTCAACCGAATCCAATCCATACCGTTTAACTCTCAATTCTGCATTCTCAATTCACCATTCTCAATGCCCTACTCCTTCGGACCCCAAGACTCCTTCGGTGGAATCGGCTCCACGGGGCGGAATTCTACATAATCTGAAGCCGGAGCAGGTTCTGAAGGTGGACGGCTACGACGAGGCTCCTCATTCGGACGACGACGAGGACGGGGCACATCATCCAACCCATCCGCAGGATTATCATTCGCGAAAGTCCCACGACTACGGCCCACATCAGAACGCATATCAGAACGGCTCAGGTCAGATGCACTAGTTCGTTCTGGAATACTACGAGGCCCAACATCATCGCCGAATTCATCACGATCGCGCCGATTACCACTGCGCCCTGAATCCTGCACCATCGGTTCATCACGGGACGACGATCGACGACGAGGACGATCCTCTAAAAACCGATCGCGCTCCGATCGCCCCGAATCAACCCGGCCAGCATCACCACGGCCAACATCTGACCTGCCAGATTCCATTCGACCGGACGACCGGGGGTCAAACTCATCCCGTCCACGTCGAGAGCTACTCCCCATCTGACGACCAAAATTACGATCGTCCATGGAACCAAAATTATCCTCAAACCCAGCTCGATAACTGCGAGGAGACCGATCGTCATCACGGGGCGGCATTCCCATCGACTTCGGCGAATTGTCAGGAACTCGCGCATTAATCACTTCCAACGCCAACGAGATAAACAATCCGGTGAAAATTACCGATTGGGCAGAGTGCAGAAACCCGCCTGACAGGTCAACCAGGTTCAGAATCCCTGCGGCCAGACAAAAAGAGGCATAGATAACATCTGAGTCCCGTTTATATCCCGGTTTGAACTTTTCCAAGAAGAACAAGAAAATAGAAAACAGGATCAAAATGATCCCGATGAGTAATGGGACGGGGGTACCGAAATTCACTGTGAATTCCTCTCAACGCATAAGCACATTCCATCGTAGCGAGATTAGGGGCAGACCGGACAAAAAAACCTCAGATGAAGAACATCTGAGGCAACTAATGAAAAATAGTAGTGACAAAATTCAGTGTCGAAACTGGACTCTACTGACGCGTAACCTTGTCTTTCTGGCTGACGAAGACCAAAAAAATCGTCGCCGGAACAACCACGATCGTTACGCCTGCAAGCAAACTCAACATAAAATTCATTAAAGAAGGAGTCATAGATCCCAGTTCCCTAAGGTGTAAAAAGATTTACGTACCCACTAACAGTACGCTTAATTCACTCTAAATTCTAGGGGAAATGGGTGGTCTCCTTGGAGGAAGTTCTTGAAGAGTTACAAAAGTTCATGCAGACTTCCCGTAAAATGAGACCTACAGGGCAAGTCTTAACCGATTGCCTAAAATTATCTATCAAGAGAGGCGGAAATGTCTGGATTAGAGCTAGGGATCTTGGGGTTCAGCATTGTTATGGGGGTGATGACCTTTCTGTTCATCTTCCGCATCGTACTCACTTGGTATCCCCAAGCTGACCTAACGAAGTTTCCTTTCAACTTGGTGGCTGTGCCAACGGAGCCGCTTTTGGTGGTGACGCGAAAAATTATTCAGCCGATCGGGGGTGTGGATATTACGCCGATCGTGTGGGTTGGATTATTTAGCTTGGCGCGGGAAATTTTACTAGGTCAGCAGGGATTGATCACCATGGCGATGCGATCGAATTCAGTTGGCTGAGAATTTGGCTAGGAATCTGGCCGGGAATTTGGCTAGGCATCTAGGTGAGAATTGATTTCAGAGAATATAATCTTGGTAAGGTAATTTGATGGATGCGTTTTCAGTATTTGCGCCCGATTGGACTGCGCGCGCCGTTCATGCCAATGGATTTTGCTGTCCGACTTGTCGGAAGACGAATGTTGAGGGGGCAAAAAATGTGTGGATTAACCGCCGATCGCCTGTGTACACAGATAATCAGAAGCGTAAATGGCAAGAGTTTTACCATTGTGAATGTGGCTGTGTCTGGTGGGCTTGGAGCAACGATCGCCCGCCTTCTGAATTGGGAGAACGCCCCGATCGTGAACCTAGACGGCCTATTGTCGATCCGTTGGACGATTGGTAGAGCCTCCCCCCAGCCCCCTTGGTAATGCAAGAGTAGGAGGGAATTCGATAAAAATTTGGTTCTCACTTATTTCCGGTTCCCCCTTATTATCCGGTTCCCCCTTATTAAGGGGGTTAGGGGGATCGAGATTAAGCTTTTTCGTCTGCCGATCGTTGTTGTCCGTTGCCTTGGAGGGTCAGTACGATGCCAGCGATCGCAGAGACTCCAGCAGCAATAGAGGCTTCACGGGGATAGTAACCAGTGCGGGAGAGGGTTTTGAGCCAAGTAGCGGTGAGTTCATCGCGTAAAACTAAGTGGGCGATCGCCGGGGATAGATAAATCAGCGCGCCGCCGACGATGACCCAAGGTAAAAGGGAGACAACTAGGCGAATGGATGTGGGTTGGGGACGGCTCATGGACTGGACTTTTTTAAGATAATTTTTAGGCTAGCACGAGATTTAGGACCAAGGAAATGATCTCAGTAGAAGATTTAGCATTTGATTCGGCCCATATTTGGCATCCCTATACGTCGCTCACGTCGCCGCTTCCGGTGTATGGCATTGAATCCGCCCAAGGGTGTGAATTAAGGTTATCCGATGGTCGAGTTTTGATTGATGGGATGGCCTCGTGGTGGGCTTGTATTCATGGTTACAATCATCCCCGTTTGAATGGAGTGATCGTGGATCAATTGTCAAAGATGTCTCATGTGATGTTTGGGGGGATTACCCATCAGCCTGCGATCGATTTGGCAAAGCTATTAGTTGAGATTACACCGGAGACATTAGAAACGGTTTTCTTTAGTGATTCAGGATCAATTGCGATTGAAGTTGCGTTGAAGATGGCGTTGCAGTATTGGGTTGGAGTTGGGAAGAGCAATCGGAATCAATTTGTTACGATCCGGGGTGGCTATCATGGCGATACTTATCATGCGATGTCGGTGTGCGATCCGATTGGGGGAATGCATTCATTATTTGCAAGTTCATTACCCAATTATTTGTTTGCCGATCGGCCTAAAATTCAATTCCATCAATCTTGGGATGAATCAGATTTTGAGTCATTACGATCGCTCGTCATACAAAATTCTAAAGTAGTCGCGGCGATCGTTCTGGAACCGATTGTTCAGGGCGCGGGGGGAATGTATTTTTATCATCCTACTTATTTACGACGGGTGCGAGAGTTGTGTGATGAAGTGGGATGTCTTTTGATTTTGGATGAGATTGCGACGGGGTTTGGCCGATCGGGGAAGCTCTTTGCAATGGAGTATGGGGACGTGGTGCCGGATATTTTGTGTTTGGGTAAGGCGTTGACGGGTGGGTATATGACGTTGGGGGCAACGATGACGACGAGGGCAGTGGCGAATGGAATTTCGGCGGGTGGGGTGTTGATGCATGGGCCGACGTTTATGGGGAATCCGTTGGCTTGTCGGGTGGCGCTGGAGTCTTTGCGGTTGCTGCTAGAGATGGATTGGGTGGGGCAGGTGCAGCGAATTGAAGCGGGACTGAAGGCCGGATTGGAAGGGGCGCGAGGGTTAAAGGCGGTGGCGGATGTGCGGGTGTTGGGGGCGATCGGGGTGGTGGAGATGCATGAGCGGGTTGATGTGGCGGTGGTGCAGCGGGAGTTGGTGACGCGGGGTGTTTGGGTAAGACCGTTTGGGAAATTAGTGTATGTGATGCCGCCGTTTTGTATTTCGGATGAACAGATTCTTGATTTGACGCGGGCGATCGTGGAGGTTTGTGAATTGTAATGTGAATGATCAATTGGGTGGGATTCGATCGAAAACATTTGATCTGAATATATTAATTATAAAAATGTTACTTAAATGTTACTTCCAGCTTCAAATGAGGAAAAGTAAGCCAACGGATAGTAAATACCCTATGAAAATTCTTCACATCATTCCTTCTATTTCTCTAGTTTATGGGGGACCCAGCCAAATGGTTGTTGGCCTGTGCAGTGCCCTTGCGAGTCTTGGCCATCGGGTTACGATCGTGACCACCAATAGCAACGGCGATCGGGGTCAACGTCCCTTAGATGTGCCGCTCGGTATTCCCATCACGCAAAACGGCTATGAAATTGTATATTTCGACTGCGCACCGTTTAAGCGTTATAAATTTTCAATTCAACTCTTTCAATGGCTATGGCATCACGCCAACGACTACGACATCGCCCATATCCACGCCCTGTTCTCTCCTGTTAGCTCGATCTCTGCCACGATCGCCCGGATCAAAAAACTACCCTACGTTCTACGCCCCCTGGGCACCCTTGACCCCGCTGATTTGGCCAAAAAACGTCTAGCAAAACAAATTTATGCCCAACTGCTTGAAAAAGCTAATCTCGCTGGAGCCGGAGCCATCCACTTCACCAGCGACCAAGAAGCCAAAATATCCGAGCGATTTGGCACAACTACAACCGATTGGGTGATCCCATTAGGCGTACAGCTTCCCGAACCCAACCAATCTCCCGACTCCCTCCGATCGCACTACAACATCGCGCCCGATCGTCCGATTATTCTTTACATGTCGCGCATTGAACCTAAAAAAGGATTTGATTTACTGGTTCCATCGCTTGCAAAACTAGCCCAAGACACCGATTTTCATTTCATTCTAGCGGGTGCAAATCCACAAGATCCTGACTATGCCCAGAAAATTCAAACAGACGTTGAAACTGCGATCGGCCCTGATCGATTAACCTGTACTGGATTTGTCTCTGGGTCATTAAAACGTGATTTGCTAGCGTTAGCGGATTTGTTTGTTCTTCCATCCTATTATGAAAATTTTGGGATTGCTGTTGCTGAAGCAATGAGTGCCCATCTTCCCGTTGTTATTTCCGATCAAGTTCACATTCATTCAGATATTACAAATTCTAATTCAGGATGGGTGTGTCAATGTACTGTAAATAGTCTAATCGAGACTTTGAACATTGCATTAAAGAGTGACCAGAATACTCGTAAAATTAAAGGCCAGAACGCGGCTCACTTTGCGAATACAACCTATAGCTGGTCCGCGATCGCGCCTGAAGTCATTCTGAAGTACAAAACGTTGCTGGTTGACCCATTGTGCTAGAGTGTTGAAAAATTTTATGATTTGCAAACTGCAACTATTGTCATGCCAAGTCTCCCCAACTATCGCCCCAAACAAATGTCCCTCGGGCCGTTAGAACGGGAAATTCTGAACATTGTCTGGGATCTCCATACTGTCACCGTTAAAGACGTTCATCAGCGTATCCTTTCGGATCCAAACCGCGAACTCGCCTACACTAGCGTAACGACGGTTCTCAAGCGCCTCACCGAAAAAGGTTGGTTAGCCTGTGAATCTGAAGGCAAGATCTATCATTGGCAAGCCCGTATTGACCGAGAACAAGCCAATGCCTTGAACGCTTACAATCAGTTGAATCAATTCCTCAACATTAGCAATCCCGATTTAGTCGCAGCCTTTGCTGACAATCTTGATCAAACAAGCCTAGATAAACTTGATGCAATCGCGCAACGTCTCAAAGATCTTCGCGCGGCCCGAGGAGAATAAAATCATGCATGGTTTCTTACTAGCTCTAGTTCTCACCAGTACCATCATTATCCGAGCCTTGTGGCGATCGCAACCTACTTCAAGTTGGAATCAACGGTGGATTGGCACAATGTTCACGTTTTCCTTCCCGCCGCTATTGTTAATCACCAGCGCGATCGCGTTGCTCTGTATGGGACCGCATGGCATGGGGATTGGTAGAGTTGAAGGCTGGGGAAGCTATGGCACAAGTATTATTTTTTTAATTGCTGCGGCTACGATCGTCTCTATCCAAGCCACCCAAGCTACCCAAGAAATCAAACAACTTCGCCAATATCCACCGATCGACCTAACTCAAACAAAGGCTCGTCTATTACCGATCGAATTGCCGTTTATTGCACAAGTTGGGTTCTGGAATCCTGAAATCATCGTTAGTCAAGGCATTTTAGAGACATTAACCCCGGAACAATTTGATGCCGTCCTAGCCCACGAACAAGCCCATGCAACTCATCACGATACCTTCTGGTTTTTTAGTTTTGGCTGCTTGCGACGGCTGACATTTTGGCTTCCTAATAGCGAAAGTCTCTGGCAAGAATTGCTACTTTTGCGAGAACTTCGGGCCGATCGAATAGCGGCTCAAACAATTGATTCATTAGTTCTGGCTGAAGCATTACTCACCTTAGTTCGATCGCCCATGATTCAATCGGATTGGAGTGCAACCTTACACCCACAGAACCTAGACGATCGTTTTTCCGAACGGATTGATGCAATTTTAAATGCAAATCCCCTTGCACCTATTCCCGGCTGGAAGATGAGTGCAATAGTGATTGCTGGACTCTTGCCGTTATTGATTATTCCGTTTCACTATAGGTAGAAATCAAATAGTTGATTGGGTATAAATCAGCTTAACCATCGGCAATACGATCGCACTTTAAGTACTCTTTAATGGCTGTGCAATTCCAGGTCGCTCAATTCTGGATCAAACTGCGTTGCTGATCCACAGTGCGTACAGTGGGGCATTTGCTTATGGGTCATACTGTGACAGTTGGGACATTCCGCATATTGCTGATAGCCACAGTGAGCGCAGTGAGCATCTTGGGGGCCAATTTTTTTAGCACAACGTAGACAGCGGGATTGGGCAATCCGATCGGCAGCTTGAGTTTGGGCATTAGTGCTGCGTTTACTCAGGCGTTGAATCAGCTTAATTAAACCAAATCCAACCAATGGAATCAGCACAATCTTACTGTAAGAAACCAAAAATAACAGATTGCCGAAGACCTTACCGATCGCCGTAGCAATCCACTGGAACAACACGCCAACTTGTAAAAATTCAAACACTTTTAGCAATGCTGGAATTGTCGCAATAATCAACAAATGCCAAGTGATCAGCGCAACCAATCCATAGTTCTTGCGTAAAGCAAACCGATGAATGGCATAGGAAATCAGGATTAACGGCAACAGAAACAATGCCTGAAAACCCAGTTGAATGCTTGGGTACCAGAACGAGGCATGACGATATTGAGCTGCGATCGTATTCAGTGTCGCGGGATTTTTTAGATAAACCAGTAGCGTTTGGACGACAGGTTGGGCGAGTAGGATTTGCTTGAGTTCAGAAATGTCCTGTTTAAGTTGGGTAATTGTGGCACTGTTGGTATCGGTTTTTTGTTTGGCTTGTTCGGCGCTAAGGGTGTTGATCGATTGACTGCGGGGTTGGCCTGCAACTTTTTCAAGTAGGGTGGAATCGTATTGGGCACGGATGTTGCGGTTGGCCTGTTCGAGTTGGCTGATTTTTTCGAGTTTGCTGTCGATCGAACCCATCGTTTTCCGGTTTTCAGGGGTCCGCAGAGCATCTTGCAAGCCAGCATACTCAAGACATTGGGCTGAGACTTGCCCAATATGATTGATCTGATTACGTTGATACCTGTCACGAAGACTGGCGGGATTTGATGGATCGCCTACGATCGGAACTCCGCCTCCATTGGGAACGGTGCCATAACTCGTGACCGAATCAGAAAGCGCAACCGATTGACGCAAGATCCCATAATCTCGACCCTCATCCTGCGATTCTCGGTAGGTTTGCAATTCGCCATAGCAGGGATAGGCCTGGGTAGGGCTGAGGTACCAGTTACTAATATCATTTAGGCCAAAGAAGACGTTCGTGAGAATGAAAATATCTACGAATACAATCACAATCAAACTTGGCAGGTTGAGAGATTGCCGATTGAGGGTACTGGATTTACGAAAAAACCGTCGAATTAAATTGCGAGTTTTGTTGAGCATCGATCGTTGTATCCTGAAATCTCTGAAGTGGCTTGTCTCTAAGCTACAGGGGAAATTTAGACTTAGCGATCGAGTATGGTCTAGTTATCAAATTGGCTGCGAGATGAATCACAAAGGCATAAAATCGCAACCTTTCCCTCACTCAAACGGATCAATCTTCCAAATAACCCAAAATTAAAAGCGGCCCCCGAAATTCAGGAGCCGCTCTACTACAGACAGAGTTAAAAACTAGTCTAAGTTTGGCATTGATAGTGTTGCTTCAGTTTCACGATCGATACCCTTCTCAAAACCAGCAACCGCCGCACGTGCGCGACCTGCGTGCCAGAGATGGCCGATCAAGAAGAAAAAGCCCAACACGAAGTGGGAACAAGCCAACCATGCCCGAGGAGACACATAGTTAAACGAGTTAATTTCGGTTGCAACTCCGCCCACCGAGTTCAAGGAACCCAAAGGCGCGTGCGTCATATATTCCGCCGCACGACGAGCTTGCCAAGGTTGAATGTCGTTCTTGATTTTGTCAAGATCCAGACCATTCGGTCCACGCAAAGGCTCCAACCAAGGACCACGGAAGTCCCAGAAACGCATGGTTTCGCCACCAAAGATGATCTCGCCAGTCGGAGAACGCATCAGGTACTTACCAAGACCCGTTGGACCTTGGGCAGAACCTACGTTTGCACCCAACTTTTGGTCACGAACTAGGAAGGTCATTGCTTGCGCTTGAGATGCTTCTGGGCCTGTTGGACCGAAGAATTCACTTGGGTAAGCAGTGTTGTTGTACCACACCATAACCGCTGCGATGAAGCCCATGAAGGACAACGCGCCGAGACTGTAGGAAAGGTAAGCTTCACCAGACCAGACCAATGCACGACGTGCCCAGCCGAATGGTTTAGTCAAGATGTGCCAGACTCCACCGAAGATGCAGATAAATCCGATCCAGATGTGTCCGCCGATCAGGTCTTCCATGTTGTCTACACTGATGATCCAGCCTTCGCCGCCAAAGGGAGCTTTGAGGAGATAGCCGAAAATCACAGCCGGGTTCAACGTGGGATTAGTAATGACTCGAACGTCGCCGCCACCGGGTGCCCAAGTATCATACACACCGCCAAAGAACATGGCTTTCGCCACCAGAAGGAATGCACCACCACCCAAAAGGATAAGGTGATACCCAATGATGTTGGTCATTTGGTTCTTGTCTTTCCAGTCATAGCCGAAGAATGTGGAATATTCTTCCAACGTTTCAGGACCACGAACGGCGTGATAGATTCCACCCAAACCTAGAACCGCCGACGAAATCAAGTGCAACACACCTGAGACGAAGTACGGGAAGGTATCGATGATTTCACCACCAGGACCAACGCCCCAGCCGAGGGTTGCGATGTGTGGCAACAGGATCAAGCCCTGCTCATACATCGGTTTTTCAGGGATGAAATGCGCGGTTTCAAACAGAGTCATTGCGCCCGCCCAGAACACAATCAGGCCAGCATGGGCGACATGTGCGCCGAGCAACTTACCGGAAAGGTTGATGAGACGTGCATTACCAGACCACCAAGCAAATCCACTGGATTCTTGGTCGCGAGTTCCTACAAAATTTTGATTAGAGAGCGTTACCACGTGGCAGGACCTCCTCTGGGAAAATAAACTTCTCGTGGGGTTGATCTTGAGTCGCCATCCAAGCGCGGATGCCTTCGTT